>NZ_JAQVGQ010000131.1 GCF_028696615.1 Immundisolibacter sp.
AGGAACGCCCGCCTGCGGCGCCAGCCCTTGCTGCGCAAGCGGATCGTGATGTTCGCGACATTGGCAGGCCGTTGAAAAATCCTTTTCAGGGGCGTGGGGAGCTAAGGAGACGCTGCGCGCGGTACACGCCCGCGCCGCGCTCCATGAATCAAGGGCCTACGCCCTCGATTCATGCCGGGGCATTCTGCCCCCCGACGTCAAGACGTAGGCGCTTCCCTAGGGCCACCACTCGTGCCTGGGTGGCGCACCCGCGCTCCCAGCCCACTACAGGTGGTAGAGGTCCACGTAACCGTCGACGCGGTCGTTGATGAGGGTGATTTTCTTGGCGCGGATTTTGAGCTCCTCGCCGCGCTGCACCAGGTCGTAGTCGTAATAGCCGCCGTAGAGGTACTGCTCGCCGGCGCGGTAGCTGTGCGACAGCCAGTTGGCCGACACGCGCATGCCGTCGGCGCGCCGTTCCTGAACCAGCACGTTCTGGATCAGGTGGTTGGTGCGCGGCAGCGGCGTCGAGGCGGCCGACTCGCCGCTGGTGAAGCGCCAGATGCGGTGCTCGAGTTCGCGGCGGCTGTCGATGTAGATGATGGATACCTCGGTCAGCGGGTCGCTGACCAGCTCGGTCTCGGACTGCCAGGCCGGCACCCAGTACACGGCGTCCGGCTCGTACAGCGCGAGCCAGTCCTGCCAGCGACCATGATCCGCACACCAGGCCTCGCGGCGCAGCAATTGTTCGGCCGCAAACGTGGCTTCCTGCAGGGTCTGCGGCATGGCTCAGGCCTGCGCGGCGGCGCAATCGCGCGCCTGGCCGACATTCAGCAGGTGCACCCACTGCCGGTACTGTTCGAGGCAGTTGCCCTCGTAGCCGAAGCGTCCGCCGTGGCGCGGCTGCACGCCCACGGCGCGCGTCTCGTCGTCCTGACCCGCAAAGGCGCCGTGCATGCCGAACGAGGCGTCGTTCCAGGCCGCGCCGGCGGCCTGCGCGCCGACCTGACACTACTCGAATTCGACGTTGTCGTCCGGCCCGCCGAGACCCGCCACCGAGAAAAAGTCCATGAACTGGCGCATGCGCTTGATGCGCTGCTCGCGCGCCTCGCCCACCGGCGCGATGCAGAAATAGCTGACCTCGGTGCGGTCCACCGCCAGCGGGCGCACGTGGCGGATCAGCGACGCCAGCTGGTCGATGATGAACAGGTTGGGGTAGACGCAGACCTGGCGCAGCTTGGAGGTCATCCAGCGGGCGCGCGCCTCGCCCCAGCGGGCCACGTAGTCCTGGTGATTCACGTAGCTCGGCCGGGCGGCCGGATTGGGGATGTCGGACTGGATCAGCGTGTGGCCGTTGCCCATGCCATAGATGGCGCCGACGTTGTCGGGGTCGTTGGCCTTGTCCAGGCGCACCATCTCGACGCCGGCGCGGGTCTGCCGGGCGGCATCGGCGGCGCGCCGGTGCACCACCTGCATCAGCGTCTTGTGCGTGTACGGCAGGTGCAGGCCGTCGCCGGAGCCGTTTTCCATCAGCAGCTTCCAGTTGCCGCGGTAGATGCAGGTGTTGAAACCCTTGACGACCTCGAAGCCGCCGGGCGCCTGGTCGGTCAGCATGTCGATGATCGCGGTGAGATCGCCCAGATGCTCGCGCAGCGGCGGCACGTCCGCGCTCAGGCTGGCAAAAATGAAGCCGCCGTAGTGCTCCACGCGCGCGGCGCGCGTGAGGCCGTAATCGGCGAACTTGAAATCGGCCGGGTAGCCCTCCTCGCGGCGCGGCACGAATTTGAGTTCTCCGTGATCGTCGAAGGCCCAGCCGTGGTAGGTGCAGGCAAAGCCCTTGCGGTTGCCCTGGCGGGTGCGGCACAAGGTGGTGCCGCGATGCGGGCAGGCATTCAGAAACACCTCGACGGCGCCCTCGCCGTTGCGGTACACGATCACCGGCTGGCGGCCCATCCAGGCGGTATAGAAGTCGAAGCGGTTGCGCAGCTGGCTTTCGTGGGCGAGGTAAATCCAGCCGCCCTCGAAGATGTGGCGCATCTCGAGCTCGAAGATGGCCGGGTCGGTCAGCGCCTCGCGGCGCACGCGCACGCGCCCGGCGCCGGGGTCCACGTCCAGAAAGGCGGCGAAGTCGATCGGCGGGCGCCGACCGGGAACGACGGGTTCGATTTTCATGACGATATCCTCCTCAGGTGTTCGCGGTGACCAGCTGGCCGCGCAGCGTCTTGCGGCTCAGCTTGCCGGTTCGGGGCAGCTCGTCCATCAGCCGCTCGTCTTTCGGGAACCCGCCGGCCGGCCGGTGCAGCCTGTCGCGCAGCGCTGGCTCGCGTGTCGCCATCGTTGCGCCTCGACCGTGGCACGCCCATTCGTACCAATCGTTCGTTTAGGATAAACCCTGACGATTGGCAAGCGCAGATCGTTCGGCGCCTGCCATCCGGGTCAGGATGCCCCTCGCCGTCCATGGCGTGGCCCTGTAGCGTGCCGCCGCGACCGGCACCATTCCAGCGACCGGATGCTTCGGCATTTCCCTGAAACCCAAAAGGAGCACTGCATGGGCCCGCTGCACGGCATCAAAGTCATCGAAATGGTCGGTCTCGGACCCGGCCCGCTGTGCGCCATGATGCTGGCCGACATGGGCGCCGAGGTGATCCGCATCGACCGGCCGGGCGGCAACCTGTTCAGCGGCGCCAGGGCGGACATCCTCGGCCGCAACCGCAAGTCGCTGGCGGTGGATCTGAAACACCCGGACGGCATCGCCACGGTGCTGAAACTGGTCGAACGGGCCGACGCGCTGATCGAGGGCTTTCGGCCGGGCGTGATGGAGCGCCTGGGTCTCGGGCCGGACCTGTGTCTGGCGCGCAACCCCAGGCTCATCTACGGCCGCATGACCGGCTGGGGTCAGGACGGCCCGCTGGCGCAGGGCGCCGGGCACGACATCAACTACATCGCGCTGGCCGGCGCGCTGCACGGCATCGGCGAGAAAGGCGGCCGGCCGATCCCGCCGCTGAACCTGGTCGGCGACTTCGGCGGCGGCGGCATGTTCCTGGCATTCGGCATCGTCTGCGGGCTGCTCGAAGCCCGAAACTCCGGCCACGGCCAGGTGATCGACTGCTCCATGGTGGAAGGCAGCGCCGTGCTGATGGGCATGTTCTACGCCATGCACCAGGCCGGCCTGTGGCGGGACGAGCGCGGCAGCAACATGCTGGACGGCGCCGCCCACTACTACAACACCTACGAGACCGCCGACGGCAAGTGGGTGTCGGTCGGCGCCATGGAGCCGCAGTTCTACGCCACGCTGGTACGCGAGACGGGGGCGGACCCCGAGCTGTTCAGGAACCAGCACGACGCGCGCGCCTGGCCGGCGCTGAAGGAGGAGCTCGCGCGCATCTTCAGGACCAAAACCCGCGACGAATGGTGCGCGCTGCTCGAAGGCGGCGACGCCTGTTTCGCGCCGGTGCTGTCGCTCACCGAGGCGCCCAAGCACCCGCACAACCGGGCGCGCGGCAGCTTCGTCGAGGTGGATGGCATGCTGCAGCCGGCGCCGGCGCCGCGCTTCAGCCGCACGCCGCCGCAGCTGCGCCACGGCCCGCGACCGCCCGGCGCCGACAGCGACGACATTCTGGCCGCCTGGGGCTTTACCGGACAAGAAATCGCGGCGTTGCGTGCCGCAGGCGCGGTGACCGGCCCGCCGTCCGGCAGACAAGGCTGAAAAATCCCGGCGCCGGAATTTTTTTGATCGCTGCAGCGAGGGTCACGCCCGCACTGCGCGTGCCGGGCGCACACGCCCTTGACAGCCGTCAGATCCGCGCCCCGCGGTCGGTGATCTCGACTTCCTCCACCTGGGCAAACGGTTTCAGCCCGCGGCGGCGCAGCAACGCCTCCAGACTGCCGACGCCCGCCGGCGCCTGAGACGGTTCGGATGTGTCGACCGACTCACCCGCAGCCAGCGCCGAATCGACCATCGGCTGCCCAACCGCCGCGCCGGCAGGCTCGGTCCGCCAGACTTCGGCGCCGGCGTGCGGCAGCGCGCCGTCCGCCTCCGGGCGCGACATCGGCGCCGCGGCGGCGGGCAGCTCGAGCGGCGCCACCTCCATGCCGTCGAGCTCGGCCGCCAGCTCATCCAGACTGACGACCTGCTCCGCCGGCTCATCCGCCGCCACCGCGGCGGGTGCCGGCGATGCGTCCACCTGGCTCATGCGCGGCGTCGGCACCGCGCCCAGCTCGACCACGCTCGGCATACTCGCCGCCACCGGCTCCGGAACGGGGCCGAGCAGGGCCTCGATGGCCGACTCTTCCTGCCAGTCCCACACCGGCTGGCCGGCCTGGGCGCGATCCAGGATGTCGTCGAGTGTCTCCAGGAACGCTTCCTGTTCGAACATGGACACCCCCACCTGATCCATGCCCTGGCGCAGCCGGCGCACCAGGCGCGGGCGCAGCTCGGCCAGGCGCTGCTGCGCGCCGCCCTGTTTGGGACCGAGACTCCACAGCAGGGCATCCAGCGTGGCCAGCGCCTGCCGCCAAGGCGAAGCGTCGGCGCCGTGACGCTCCAGGCAATCGACCAGGTACTGCAACCAGTGACTGCGCAAGAACGCCTCGATCGGGTCGGGCAGGCGGCCAACCTGCCGCAGTCGCTCGGCGAGTTCTTGTTCGGCGCGCGCCAGCAGCGCCTTGCGGTGGGGCTGCCGGGCCGGCGCGTCGTGCGCCGGCGGTGCGGCCAGTGCCCGCAGGTCGGCGAGGGCCTGCTCGGCCGCCGCCGCGAATGCCCGATGGTCGTCCATGCAGGCCTCGCCGACGGAATCGACCAGGGCAGCCAGCACCTCGCGCTGCTGCGGCGTGAGCGGCTCGTGCCAGCCGCGGGTGACGGTCACCAGCTGGTCGAAAAAGCGCCGCGCCAAATGCGAGCGCCGCGCCAGAATCGCCCGGTCGCGCAGCGCCAGGCGCAGAAACGGTATCTGCAGGCGGGCGATCAGCAAGCGCGCCGACACCGGCACCCTGTCGTCGGTGAACAGGCTGTCGAACAGCAACGCCACCATGTCCAGCACCATCTGCTGCGACGGCTCGCCGGTGGCGGCCTCGACCGGCCGGGTCGCCACCCGCGCCAGGTCGATCGACGCCGAGCGGCTGCGCGCGCCCGGCGTGTCGTGCTGATCGAGGGTGGCCAACAGCTTCAGCGCCTCGCTGCCGCGCCCATCGCCGACCAGCGCCCGCTGGATGAGGGCGCTGAGGTCCAGATCCGCCGGCGCCGTGCTGGTGTCGGCGGGCGACCACTGCGCATCCACGGCCGGCAGGTCCTGCGCCGTCGCCGGCAGCCGCGCCGGCGCCAGTGCATCGGCCACGGCACGGTAGATCGCCGGCAGCGCCACGCCCACGTGTCGCTCGAAAAACTTCAGCACCACCAACCGCACCGCCGGATCGGCCGGCGTGTCGCGGCAGGCGGCCTCGAAGGCGGCGAACACCTGGCGCGGTCCGATGAGCTCGTCGCCGTCGGGCACACCCACCGTCAGCGCCAAGCCGTCGCGCAGCTCGCGCAGGGCGTCGGCGCATTCGGTTTCGGCGCGCCGCGCGGCGGCGGTCAGCGCCATCACCTCGTGGCGTTGCTGGCCGACGAACTGACGCTGCAGCGGCCCGTCGCCCTGCTCCAGGCTGCGCCAGCAGGCCTGCAGGCGCTCTTCGAAACGGCTTTTGATGGTGTCGCGGCCCAGGCGCAGCTCGCGGATGGCATCGAAGTAATTGCCGCGTTCGAGCTCGCCCTCGGCCGACTGGGCCAGCTCGAACAAGGCATCGTCGAGCTTGCCGAGCATGGTCGTGAACGCCGCCTGCACGGCGTCCATGAAAACCTGGCGCGCCGCCGTCAGCCGCGCCGGCCCGCCGCCGGCGCCATCGGCAGGAGCGTTGGTAGTTGAGGCGCTCATCGGCGGCTCGCGGCGATCCGGTGATGGTCGATCATTCGAAACACTGCCGCCAACGCGCCAGATCGTCGCCCGGCACCGGCAACAGCTGGATGCCGTGCAGGTAGTCCGGCGGCACGGCCCGCGCCCAACGCACCTCGCCACACAAGAAGAACTTGCCCGGCAGGCCGGTCACGTTCACCCACAGCTCGAGCCGCACGCCGGGCTCGAGGGCGCGATCCAGCCACAAGCCGAGCCCACCCGCCGACACGTCGCAGGTTCGCGCCGGCAGGGTGACGCCGGCCAGCTCGGGCGCGCCCTCGGCGCTGACGATCTGCACCAGCAAACGCTCGTCGCGCGAACGCCGCCGGCTGGCGCGGCGGTCGGAATCGTCTGCCTCGGACATGGTCAACCCTGACGTCGGTGTGATCGAAGCGGCCATGGCAATCCTGCGGCGCTGCGGTGTTTGGCCAGCTTATCGGAGCGCGGCACGGAAGATTTAGGCATATGCAGAAAAATTCCGCCGGGTATTTTTCAGCCGTCCGTCGGCGCACCCTGCGAGGCCAGGGCATGCGCCACGCGCGTGGTCTGCGGCAGGCGAAAACGCCCGGTGCAGGCCATGACCCAGTCGACCGCCCGCTCGAGCGTCACCCGGTGGCCGACCGACACGTAGATCGGCTTCACACCGGCCCGACTGCGCAGCACCGCGCCGACGACCTCGTCGCCGTCGCGCAGCGCCACCCAGGCGCCACGCCGATCGGGCAGCGGATCGTGTGTGCCGATAAGGCGCGTCTTGGCGACGCCGATGCACGGCAAATCGGTCAGTACGCCCAGATGACAGGCGATACCGAAGCGCCGCGGGTGGGCGCGGCCCTGCCCGTCCACCAGTAGCAGATCCGGCCGCACCGGCAGCCGCGCCAGCGCCTCCAGCACCGCCGGCAGCTCACGAAACGACAGCAGACCCGGCACGTAGGGAAAATCGACCGGCCGCTGCGCCATCGCCTGCGCGAGCGGCCGCAGGTCCGGAAACGACAGCACCGCCACCGCCGCCCGCGCCAGCCGCCCGCCTGGAAAGCCGACGTCGACGCCCGCCACGGCGCGCACCGTGCCGACATCGTCCACCTGCCGCACGCGGCCGGCGAGCTGCCGCTGCAAAGCGATGGCCTGCGCCGGCGTGGGCGGCCAGCCGACGTCGCCGGCAAGGCCGGTGCTATGCTCGTGCGCCATGTCAGAGTCCCCATCCGAATCCGCGCTGGCCGGCGCCGTGGCGCGCGCCCTGTACGCCCGCGACAGCGCCGCCCAATGGCTAGGCATCGAGGTCCGCCACTGCGGCCCGGGCGAGGCCGTGCTGACCATGACGGTGCAGGAAACCATGCTCAACGGGCATGGCATCTGCCACGGCGGCTTCATCTTCAGCCTGGCCGACACGGCGTTCGCCTACGCCTGCAACAGCGGCAACGAACTGACCGTCGCCCAGCATTGCAGCATCGACTTCCTGCGCCCGGCGCGCGCCGGCGAGCGGCTGACCGCCACCGCGCGCGAGGTCGAACGCCGGCCGCGCAGCGGTGTTTACGACGTGACCGTGACCGGCGCCGACGGCGACCGGGTGGCGCTGTTTCGCGGCCTGGCGCGCAGCCGGCCGGGCACGCCGGTGATCGACGACACCCCGCCCTGAGCGCCAGCCAGGCGCCGGGCGCGTGCAGCGCTCACAGCCCGTTTGC
>NZ_JAQVGQ010000132.1 GCF_028696615.1 Immundisolibacter sp.
GTGCCTTAAAGACATGATCGACGTGTATCACCAGCGCGGCGCCAGCATCCTCGGCGTCGAGCAGATCCCGATCGAATACTCGCGCCGCTACGGCGTGGTCAAGCCGCGTCCGGTCGGCGACGGGCTGTACGAGGTGGACGACATCGTCGAGAAGCCGGCGCCGGAGCAGGCGCCGTCGAACCTCGGCGTGGTCGGCCGCTACGTGCTCACGCCGCGCGTGTTCGACCTGCTGCGCGCCACCCAGCGCGGCGCCGGCGGCGAGATTCAGCTCACCGACGCGCTGGCCGAGCTGATCAAGTACGAGCGCCTGTTCGCCTACGACATCCCCGGCCACCGCTACGACTGCGGCAGCAAGCTGGGGTATCTGGAAGCCACCATCGAGTACGGCCTGCGCCACCCGGAGCTGGGCGCCGAGTTCAAAGAATTCCTGCTCGAGCGCGCCGGCCAGGGCTTCGAGCCGCGCCGGTGAGCGACGCGCTGGCCACCGAGGCCTGGGCGGTCTATCGGGCCGCCGAGTGCCTGTTCGACCGCGCGGCGGTCGAAGCCGCCGTGCAGCGCCTGGCCGGCGAGGTGGCGGCGCTGCTCGGCGATCGCAATCCGCTGCTGCTGTGCCCGATGAGCGGCGGCGTGGTGCTGGCCGGCCATCTGCTGCCGCGACTCGATTTCCCGCTCGAGTTCGACTACGTGCACGCCACGCGCTATGCGGGGGCGCTCGCCGGCGGCGAACTGGCCTGGAAGGTGATCCCGAGCGCGACGCTCGCCGGCCGGCACGTGCTGATCGTGGATGACGTGCTCGACCGTGGCATCACGCTGGCGGCGCTGGTCGAGTTCTGTCGCCGTGAGGGCGCCGCGGCCGTGCACACGCTGGTGCTGGTCGACAAACAATGCCAGCGCGAGGCCGCCATCGAGGCCGACTTCGTGGGCCTCACGGCGCCGGATCGTTACCTGTTCGGCTGGGGCATGGACTACAAGGGCTACCTGCGAAACGCGCCCGGCATCTACGCGGTGGCGGGCACATGATCGCCATCCTGGGCGGCTCGGGTCTCGATCGCTGGCCGCAGCTCGGCCGGCTCGAGCCCAAGACCATCGACACGCCCTACGGCCCGCCGGCCGCCCCGCTGCTGTGCGGTGCAGTCGACGGCGTGCGCGTGGGCTTTCTGCCGCGTCACGGCCAGGATCACAGCCTGCCGCCGCACCGCATCAACTACCGCGCCAATGTTTGGGCTCTGAAGGCCGCCGGCGCGCGCGCCGTGATCGGCGTCGCCACGGTGGGGTCCATCCCGCCGCACATCGCGCCCGGCGCGCTGGTGCTGCCGGACCAGATCGTCGATTACACGCACGGCCGCGAGGGGACTTTTTTCGACGGCGCCGACGGCCGCGTCGAGCACGTCGAGTTCACCGAACCTTATGACGGCGCACTGCGCGCGGCGCTGCGGGAAGCCGCCACGGCCTGCGGCGTCGCCCTCATCGACGGCGCCACCTACGCGGCCACGCAGGGGCCGCGCCTGGAGACGCGCGCGGAAATCGATCGCCTCGAGCGCGACGGCTGTCATCTGGTCGGCATGACCGGCATGCCCGAGGCGGCCCTGGCGCGCGAGCTTGGCCTGCCGTATGCATGTCTGGCCGTGGTAGCCAACCGCGCCGCCGGGCGCGGCGCGCTCGGCGTGCTGGCCGAGATCGAACAGCACCTCGCCGCCGGCATCGCCGCCGCGCAGCGCCTCGTGCTGGCCGCCCTGCCGCGCATCGCGACCGACTGACCGCACGCCCCAGGGCGTTCCTGGGCGGATTTTTCGGCGTCGATCGAACGGCCGTCGCGGACTGGCGCCGCGACGAGCACGGGCAAACAGCCTTTTTTCGGCGGCCTGCTAAAGAATCCCCCGCCGCGGGCGATATGTTGATCAGCCATCCGTCCCGCCCCCTGCCGGAGGCGGTCGGCAACCTCGCGGAACACGCTGCATGATCCTGCTGGCGAGCGACGACGCCTCCCTGATGGACCGTTGGGCCACGGCGGTGCCTGGGCCGGCCGCGTCCATCCGGCGTGCCCGCCTGCTGGCCGAGGCCGAAGGCATCGTCGCCGGTCGCCGGCCGGCGGTGCTGCTGTTGGACTTGTCGCTCACCGAGCCGTACGGCACCGCCGCCATCGCCACCCTGCTCGAATTCGGCCCCGACACGCGCATCATCGCCATGAGCCGCAGTCCCAATGACGACGAAGGACTGGCGGCGCTGCGCGCCGGTGCCCGGGGTTATTGCAACGTCTACATCGAGCCGCGCCTGCTGAGCAAGGCGATCGACACCGTGCAAAACGGTGAGGCATGGATCGGCCGGCGGCTGACCGACCGCCTGGTGGCGCTGGTCGGCCAGCACGCACCGGCGACGATGCACGGCGACGGCGGACCGGACCTCGAACTGCTGACCGACCGTGAGCGCGAGATCGCGCAGCTGGTCGGCAGCGGCTGCAGCAACAAGGTCATCGCCCGGCGGCTTGGCATCACCGAGCGCACGGTCAAGGCGCATCTGGGCTCGGTATTCGCCAAACTCGGCCTGCACGATCGCCTGCAGCTCGCACTGCACGTCAGCGGCCGCCGGCACGCGCAGCCGGTCACGCGGGAGTTCTGACACACCAATGACGTCGTCGCTTGGCCTGTGACGCATCACCGGCCCGCGAGAACCGAATTTTTCGACACCCCACCAAAGTCCAATTGCCGCCTCGTCGACCTGATCGCATAGTGACGGCAGCCCGGCCCCCCGGCCGACCGCACGAGACACCACCGCCATGGAAACCATCGGATCGATCACCGCCATCGAAGGCCGGGTCACCGGCATCGCCGCCGGCGGCGCGGTGCGTGTTTTGCGGGCAGGGGACCCGGTGTACGCCGACGAGACGCTGATCACCGCCCTCGGTGCCGCGGTGGTCCTGCAACTGCGCTGCGGCAGCTCGCTGCGCGTAGGTGCCGGCCGCGTGGCGGTGCTGGATGCGGACGTGTACGAGGTCGACGACTCGGCCGACGACGGCGGCCTGCGCCTGGCCGATGTGCGGCGCGTACTCGAAGGACTGCCGCCGGCACGGCGGTCGGTGGCCTGACACTGGCCCGAGCCGACGGCACGTCTGCCGATCCCAGGGCATCCAGCCCCGGACGCAAACGGCCGGCGCATCGGCGCACCCATCACCGCTTGGGGTGCCGCTTCAGGTGCAGTTTCCAGGCCACGCCAAGCAGGCTGTCGCCGTAGGAGATCGCCTTGCGCGGCAGGCGCAGCAAATCCGCGCCCGCGAACGCACTCGCCCGGTCGCAGGTCACCGCGCTGCGGTAGCCGGCGGCGGCGACCATGTCCGTTACCGCGTCGTCGTAGCTGCCGTAGGGGTAGCAGAAATGTTCCACCGGCTCACCGAGCAGCTGTTCGAGGCGATCCTTGCTGTGGGCGATCTCGTTCCCCGCCTGCGCACGGTCGATGGCGGCCAGGCGCCGGTGGGTAAGGCCGTGGCTGCCGACGTCGATGCCGGCCCGGCGCAGCTCGCGCAAACGCGCCGCGCTCATCAGGGGCGGCGTGGCGCGGCCATCGACACCCAACCAGGCGGCCGACTGGCCCAGTCGGGCGGCAAGCACGTACACCATGGCCGGGAAGCCATAGCGGGCCAGCACCGGCAGCGCATACTGATAAAAATTCTCGTAGCCGTCGTCGAAAGTCAGCACCACCGAGCGCGCCGGCAGCGGCCGCTCGCCGCGCAGGCCGGCGATGGCGTCGTCCAGGCGCAGCACCGGATAGCGCAGGCGGTGCAGGTAAGCCATCTGCGCCGCAAAGCGGCGGTGATGGCAATACACGGCGCGGTGCGCGCGCATGGGCGCAAACGCACCGACCTGGTGATACATGAGGATGGACACGCCGTCCGGCATGCGTCAGATCCCCAGCAGCTGGCGGTACAGATCGAGATAGGCGCCGATCACCGCCTCGCGGCCGAAGTCGCGCGCGGCGCGCGCCCGCCCGGCGGCGGCCAGTGCCGCGCGCTGCGCCTCGTCGGCCAGCAGCGTGCCGATGCCGCCGGCGAGCGCGCCGACGTCCTCGCACGGCACCTGCAGGGCATCGATACCGGGGCGCACAAGTTCGCGCGCGCCGCGATTGGCCGTGGTCAGCAAGGGGCGGCCCTGCGCCCAGGTCTCGAGGATCACGTTGCCGAGCGCCTCGGCCGGCCGCGAGGGAAACACCACCAGGTCCGCCAGCGCGTAGAACGGCGCCGGATCGTCCGCCCAGCCGGCGAAATGCACCCGCCCGCCAACACCCAGACGCTCGGCCTGCGCCTGCAGGGCTGGGCGCAGTGGACCGTCGCCGAGCAGCACCAGCGCCGGCGGCCGTCCACCAATCTGCGCCGGCAAGCGGGCGAATGCCGAAAGCAGCACATCCCAGCCCTTGACCGGCACACAGCGGCCGACCGCCAGCAGCAGCCAGGCATCCGCCGGCAGTGGCAGGCCGGCACGCAGGCGGGCCAGCTCGTCCGCGCAACAGCGCCGTGGCGGGTCGACGAAATTGCCGATCAGGTGCACGCGCCGCGCCGGCAGGCCGGCCGCGAGCAGGTGATCGGCCAGACCGCGACTGTTCACCACCAGGGCATCGGCATGGGCAAAGCCGGCCGGCTTGTAATAGCCGCCAAGGCGCGCCACGTGCACCCCACCCCGCGGCACCCGCGTCAGGCGCGTGGCGCGGCTCATCCAGGTCTGCACCAGGTCCGGCCGCAGCCGCTCGAGTTCGCGCCGCAGCTCGAGGCGCGACAGCGGATCCCACACCGTGCGCAGCGGCAGTGAGCTGCGCGGAATGTCCGCCGCCAACGCCTGCGCCAGCGCGGCGCCCTGCCGCAACACCGCGTGCACGGCGCAGCCACGCTCGGCGAGCCCCGGGCACAAGCGACTGAAAAAGCCCTCCGCGCCGCCGAGCCCGCGGCTGGCGATGACCTGAACCGTGCGCACGCCAGCTAGTCGGTGGTGGCCAGGCCCGGGCGCGCCGCAGCGGCGGCACCGCCGAGCAGACGCCGGTATACGGCGACATTGCCGGCCACCATGGCCGGCACGGAAAACTGCTGCTGCACCCAGCGCCGGCCCAAAAGCCCCATCCGCGCGGCGGCCTGCGGATCGTCCAGCACGCGCGCCAGGGCCTGCGCCAGCGCGGCGGCATCGCCCGGCGGCACGAGAAAGCCGTTGTCGCGCACCACCTCCGGAATGCCGCCCGCGGCGCTCGCCACGATCGGCACGCCGCAGGCCGCCGCCTGCAGCAGCGACACGCCAAGCCCCTCCCGTTCGGCCGGATGCACCAGCACGTCCAGGCATGGCAGCAGGCGCGGCAGGTCGTCGCGAAAACCCAGCAGGCGCACCCGCCCCTGCCAGGCGCGGGCGGCGATGGTGTCGCGCAGCTGCGCCTCGAGCGGCCCGCGACCGAGCAGCAGCACCTGCGCCTGCGGGTGTCGCGCCCACAGCGCCGGCAAGGCCGCCAGCAGGTGGTGATGACCCTTGCGCGGGATGAGCTGCGCCACCATGCCGATCACCGGCGCCGCCGGCGCGATGCCGAGTTCGCACTGCAGCCACGACCGGTCGCGCTGCGGGCGGTAGACGGCGGTGTCGACGGCGCTCGGCACGCAGCTGATGCGCTCGGGCGCCACGCCATCGGCCTCAAGCGCGGCGACGATGCCGCGTGAGATGGCGATCACGTGATCGAACAGCGCGTACTTCAGTGGCACCAGCGCACGCGGCTCGCGGTTGTCCACGCGCCGGGACAACAGCACCGGTACGCCCGCCAGCCGGCCGGCGATGCCGCCCATCACATCCGCGCCGCGCCGGCTGTGCAGGTGCAGCAGGTCCGGCCGCTCGCGCCGCAACACCCGCCACAGGCGCCCGGCAAGGCGCAGGTCGAGGTCGCCGCCCACCTCGCAGGCATACACGCGCGCCACCGCCTCGGCCGCCTGCGCGAGCGGGCTGCAGGCGTCGCACAGCAGCACGTTGTCGTGGCCGAATGCCGCCAGGCCCTGCATCAGGTACTGCACCTGCAGCGCGCCGCCGTACAGGTGGCGACCGGTTTCGACGTGGAGGATTTTCATGCGGGCTTCATGCCAGGGCAGCCTCGGGTGGGATGGCGCGCAGCACCTCGTCCACCCCGATGCCGCCCAGGCACGCGTAGGCGCCGCCACAGGTGGGCGAGCGTTTGCAGGGCGCGCACGGCAGGCCGCGGTAGAGCACCGCAAGTGGCCTGCCGGGCGCGGCGAGGTAAGGACAGGTGGAGCCGAACAGCGCCAGCGTCGGCACGCCGGCGGCGACGCCCATGTGCGTGAGGCCGGTGTCGACGCCGATGACCAGCCGCGCGCCGGCCACCAGTGCGGCGGCGGTGGCGATGTCGGTGCGGCCGGCGAGATCGACCGCCGCGCCGGCGGCACCGATACGCCCGGCGGCTGGCCGGTCGGCGGCTGCGCCGAGCAGCAGCGGCGTCAGACCAAGCTCGCCGCGCAAACGCGCGGCCAGCGCCCGCCAGGCGCCCTCCGGCCAGTGCTTCTGCGGCCGGGTGGTGAACGGCGCGAGCGCCGCATAAGCGCCGTTCACGCCGGCCTGCTGCAGCAGTGCGCGCGCGGCGGCGCGAGCCGCGTCCGTCAGCGGCAACTGCGGCTGCGGCGCCGGCAGGCCGAGCGCCTTGGCCAGATGGTTGTATTCGGCGGCGAAGGTCTTGTCGGACGGCGTGCAAAGCACACGCGTCATCAGCCAGCCGCTGCCCTCGGCCGGGTCCACAGCCAGCCGCTCGGCAGCACCGCACAGGCGCACCCACAGCGCACTCTTGAGCAGGCCCTGGGCGTCGATGGCCAGATCGAAGCGGCCGCCACGCAGCGCCTTGATGAAGCCGCGCACCGCCCGCCACAGTTCGCCGTAGCGGCGCCGCTGCCCGAGCAACCGCCACTGCCGGCGCGGCCACACGATCACCTCGTCCACGTCCGGATTGGCCGCCGGCAGCGCCTCGAAGCCCTCCTGCACCAGCCAGGCGATGTGCGCACCCGGATGGCGCGCGCGCAGCGCCGCCGGCAGCCCGCCCGCCATCACCACATCGCCCAGCGCCGACAGGCGCACGATCAGGATGCGCACGGCGCCTCCTGGCGCGGCAGGCCGAGACCGAACGCGATGCCGGCCAGCAGCGCCACATAGAGGCGGAAATCGAGCCGGAACAGCCGAAAGTCGAACAGGCTCCAGACCGCCGTCAGCACCAGCACGCCGGCCAGAAACCGCGCCAGATCGGCCAGCGCCGGCTCGTCACGGGCGCGGCGCGCCACGCCGGTCGCCAGCGCCGCCACCACCGCCGCCGCCAGCGCCAGCCCAACCAGCCCGAAGCGCAATGCCAGCTCGGCGTAGGTGTTGTGCAGGTGCGCAAGCTGCCCGAGCGCCGGGTCGCCGGCACCGGCCAGCAGCGCCTCGCCGGCCTCGGCACCGTGACCGAACCAGGGCCGCTGCCGGATGGCGTCGGCCGCCAGGCGCGAGGCCTTCAGGCGCAAACCGACCGAGTTGTCGGGCATTTGCCGCCAGGCCGCGTCGGCGGCCAC
>NZ_JAQVGQ010000133.1 GCF_028696615.1 Immundisolibacter sp.
CCTCTCAGGCGATGAGGCAGACGGAAAACGGTGCGGCGGGCAGCGCCCGCCCGATGCGCGAGACACCCGAGCGGGTGCCTGCGGTTGGCGTGCCCCGCCCGGGCAGTGCATCGCCCGGGCGGGGCCAATCACTCATTCGGCCGGGTTCTTCCAACCCTTGCCCTGCGAATCCAGCGAGCCCTCGTTGCGGTGTTCGAGGCCGTGGTTGGGCGCATGTTCCGTTTTGTGTTCCGTCTGCTGCTCGCGGGCACGGGAGCGGTCGCGCGCCTGTTCGGATTCGCGTTCCTCGGCGCGATCCAGGCCGCGGTCGGCGTCTGGCAGGGATTGGCGGTTGCTGCTGGCCGGCGGCGAGCCCGCCGCGTGCGCGCCATGTTTGCTGCCGCCTTGACCGGCCGCCATCGCCGCGCCACTGGCCGCCAGCAGGGCGGCCAGGCAAATGCTTTTCCAGGGTTTGTTCATGGTTGGGTCCTGTGTGAAGGCCGGGCGGCACACCGCCGCCCGGCGCCGGATTGGATGGCCTGAACGCCCGCGGGTTGCCGGGAGCGTTCGGGCACAGTATCAGCCGCCATCCGCCAGCAGCGCGTCGGCGTCGTCCTGCGGGCACTCGAACACCGCCTGCAGCGCCTGGTCGACGTCGTCCAGCCAGATGAATTCGAGCTGCTCGCGGGCGCTTTGCGGGATGTCGTCGTAGTCCTTCCGGTTGCGCGCCGGCAGCATCACGCGGCGGATGCCGGCGCGGTGCGCGGCGACCACTTTTTCCTTGATGCCGCCCACCGGCAGCACCAGCCCGCGCAGGCTGATCTCGCCGGTCATGGCGGTGTCGGCGCGCACGCAGCGGCCGGTGTGCAGCGAGGCGAGCGCCACGAACATGGCGACGCCCGCCGACGGGCCATCCTTGGGAATGGCGCCGGCCGGCACGTGCACGTGGATGTCGTGCTTGTCGAAGGAGGCCGGGTCGATGCCCAGGCGCTCGGCGCGGCTTTTCAGCAGCGACAGCGCCGCCTGCACGCTTTCTTTCATCACATCGCCGAGCTGACCGGTCAGGATCAGCTTGCCGTTGCCGGGCGTGCGGCTGGCCTCGATGAACAGGATGTCGCCGCCGACCGGCGTCCAGGCCAGCCCGGTCGCCACGCCGGGCATGGCGGTGCGCATGGCCAGCTCGGACTCGAACTTGCGCGGGCCGAGGATGGCCGGGATGTCGGCGGCGTCGATGCGGTGCGGCCCGGCTTCGCCCTCGGCCACGCGCACCGCCACGTGCCGCAGCACGGCGCCGATCTCGCGCTCCAAGTTGCGGCAGCCGGCCTCGCGGGTGTAGCCGTCGATCAGCTCGCGCAGCGCCGCGTCGGTGATCTCGACCTGCTCCGGCGCAAGGCCGCAGGCCTTCAGTTGCCGGTCGATCAGGTAGCGGCGGGCGATTTCGAGCTTGTCCTCCTGCGTGTAGCCGGGCAGCTCGATCACCTCCATGCGGTCGCGCAGCGGCCCCGGGATGCTGTCGAGCACGTTGGCGGTGGCGATGAACATGACCTGCGACAGATCGAACGGCACCGCCAGGTAGTTGTCGCGGAAGGTGTGGTTCTGCTCGGGGTCGAGCACTTCCAGCAGCGCCGCCGACGGGTCGCCGTGAAAGCCTTGGCCGAGCTTGTCCATCTCGTCCAGCATCAGCACCGGGTTGCGCGTGCCGGCCTTGCGGATGGCCTGGATGATGTTGCCCGGCAGCGCGCCGATGTAGGTGCGCCGGTGGCCGCGGATTTCGGCCTCGTCGTGCACGCCGCCCAGCGACACGCGCACGAACTGCCGGCCCATGGCGCGGGCGATGCTCTGCCCGAGCGAGGTCTTGCCGACGCCGGGCGGGCCGACGAAGCACAGGATGGGGCTCTTGCCGGCCGGCGCGAGCTTGCGCACCGCCAGGTGTTCCAGGATGCGCCGCTTGATTTTTTCCAGATCCCAGTGGTCCTGGTCCAGCACCTTCCGCGCGGCGGCGATGTCCAGCGTGTCGGTGCTGAGCCTGTTCCACGGCAGCTCGGTCAGCCAGTCGAGGTAGGTGCGCAGCATCGGGTACTCGCCGGAGGCTTCCGACATGCGCTCTAGGCGCTTGAGCTCCTTGCGGGCGTGCTCCTCGACCTCCGGCGGCATGCCGGCCTTGGCGATCGCCGTGGCGATTTCTTCGATCTCGGCGGCCTGCTCGCCGTCTTCGCCGAGCTCTTTCTGGATGGTCTTCAGCTGCTCGCGCAGCACGAACTCGCGCTGGCGTTCGTCGATCTTCTCGCGCGTCTGCTGCGAGATGTCGCGCTGGATTTTGAGCACCTCGATGCGCCGCGCCAGCAGCTCGGACACCCGCGTCAGGCGCTGCGACAGGTCGGTGAGCTCGAGGACTTCCTGCTTTTCCTCGGGCTTGAGGTCCATGTAGCTGACGATCAGGTCGGCCAGCGCCGAGCCGCTGGGCGTCGACTGGATGGCGTGCACCAGCTCGGCCGGCGTCTGCGGCAGCAGTTCGAGCGCCTGCAGCGCCTGCTGGCGCAGCGCAAGGGTGCGCGCCTCGATCTCGACGCCGGTTTCGGGCGCCGCCGGCAGGCGCTCGACACGCGCCAGCAGGTACGGATGGCCGGGGATGAAGTCGATCACCCGGAAGCGTTCCTCGCCCTGGCAGACCAGGTGGTGGGCGCCGTCCTGGGCCGACACGAAACGCAGCACGCTGGCCACCGTGCCGACCCGGTACAGGTCGTCCGGGCCGGGCTCGTCGACGCTGGCGTCCTTCTGCAGCAGCAGGCCCAGCGGGCGGTCGCTGCGCACGGCTTCCTGGGCCGCCTCGACAGAGCCTTTGCGGCCGACCGTCAGCGGCATCACCATGCCGGGAAACAGCACCAGGTTGCGCACCGGCAGGATCAGCAGCACGTCGTCGCCGACCGTGGAGGTGGCCGGCGTGGGCAGTTCGGGGGAGGTGGCGTTCATGGTTGTTCTCCGGGCAGGGAATCGATGCGATGCAGCACCAGCAGCAGGCAGCCGTGGGCGAGTTCGAGGTGGGCGATCTGGTAGACACCCGCCGGCAGGCGCAGGCGGCGCTCGAAGCGGCCGCGCGGGATTTCGAGCCGTTGCACGTGATGGCCGCGCAGGGCTTCGGGCGGGCGCCGTTCGCCGGCGATCACCAGCGTGGCGCCGTCGATGCCGACCTCGAGCCGCTCGCTGGTCACCCCGGGCAGGGCGGCCATGATCACCAGCTCGTTGCCGGTGCTGTAAATGTCGACCGGTGGTTGCCAGGCCCGGGTCGGGCCGCGCCGGCCGGGCGGGTCGAAGAACTGCCGCTGCAGGCGCTCGGCCTGGTCCAGCAGCGCGCAGGCCTCGGCCCACATCCAGCGTTCCAGATCGCGCGATGGCATGAAGGTCCTCCGTACAGGGGTTCAGGCGTGGGCCGGCGGCGCGGTGCGCAGGCTGCCGGCCAGCGCCGGCGGCAGTTCGAGCTCTACCGCCACCGGCAAATGGTCCGACAGCGGATGCTCGAGCACGCCGGCCCGGCGCACCGTCAGCGCCGGCGTCACCAGCACGTGGTCGAGGTTACGCCGCGGCCGCCACGACGGGTAGCTGTGGCCCTCCACGTCGGCCACGCGCAGCCCGGCGTGGCTCAGGCCCGCATGGGACTGCAGCTGCCAGGCCGGGCAGTTGAGATCACCGAGCAGGATGAGGTCCCGGCAGCGCAGCGCCAGGCGCGCCAAGTAACGCAGTTGGCGCTCGCGCGAGCGCCGACCGAGCGACAAATGCACCGCCAGCACATGCAGCGGCCGCTCGCGGCTGCCGAAGCTCATCAGCAGCGCGCCGCGGCCGGGCAGGAAGCCGGGCAGGCGGCACTCGCGGATGCCGGTCGGCGGCAGGCGGCTGAGGATGGCGATGCCGTGACGCGCCAGCGGGCCGTAGTTGCGGTTGACCTGCAAATGCCAGTTCGGAAAGCCGGCCCGGTCGGCCAGGTACTGCGCCTGGTTCAGGAACGCGCCGCGGTACGAGCCGGCGTCGATCTCCTGCAGCGCCACGATGTCGTAGCCGCGCAGCACTGCGGCGATGCGGTCGAGGTTGCCCTGTCGGCCGCCGAACGGCAGCACGTGCCGCCAGCCGCGCGTCAGGTACTGGCGGTAGCGGCCGGTGTCGATGCCGACCTGGATGTTGTAGGTCAGCACACGCAGGCGATGATCGGCTTGGTGCATGGGGATTCCGGGGGCGCCAACGGGGCGCCGTGGGGTGCAAGATGGGGTCGACGGCGGCCGGCGCAAGGGCGGCGCCGCGGGTTTCCTGCCGGCGCGCCGGCGCGTTCATCGACAGCTCGTTGCAAACGGTTTTCGGCGGCCGGTCAAGCACACATTGTCGGGGGGGTTCCCAATGCCAGTGAGGTCGGCCATGTCGCCGCTATCCGGTGCCGCTTGTCTGTGGCGGGGCTTTACGAGTCTGTTCGACCGCCGCTGGCGCAGTTTGGTGCTGGCGCCGCTCGCCATCAACGCGGTGCTGTTCGCCGCCGGCGGGGTGTGGGCGGCGCGCCGCACCGCCGACGCCGTAAGCGCGTGGCAGGCGGCCCTGCCGGACTGGCTGGGCTGGCTCACGTATCTGGCCTGGCCGCTGTTCGCTGTGGCGCTGGTGCTGGTGTGCGTGTACGGCTTCACGGCGGTCGCCAACCTGATCGGGGCGCCGTTCAACACGGCGCTGGCGGCGCGCGTGCTGGGCGAGCCGCCAGCCGGTGGCCGCGGGGCGGTGGCCGAAGCGCTGGCCTCGATCGGCAACGAGCTGCGCAAGCTGGGTTATTTCCTGCTGCGGGCGGTGCCGCTGGGCGTGCTGCTGTGGGTGCCGGGCGTGAATCTGGTCGCCGGGCCGCTGTGGCTGCTGCTGGGCGCCTGGCTGCTGGCGCTCGAATACCTCGACTACCCGCTGGCCCATCGCGGGCTCGATTTCCCCGCCGTGCGCCGGGCCGCCGCTGCCCGACGCGGGCCGGCGCTCGGTTTCGGCGCCGCCGCGCTTTTGGCTGGCATGCTGCCGGGGCTGAATCTGCTGCTGATGCCGGCGGCGGTGATCGGCGCCTGCGTGCTGGTGCGCGAGCAGGCGGTCGGCGCCGGGCGATGAAGGCCGATCCGACTACAGGCCCGGACGGGCGGTGACGTTCAGCCCTCGATCAGCGCCTGCAGCGGCCGGTAGCGTGCCTGCAGGCCCAGTGCCTCGGCGACGGCCGGGCAGGTGAGGACGCCGTCGCAGGTGTTGACGCCGGCCGCAAGCGCCGGGTTCTCGAACAGCGCCCGCCGCCCGCCGGCGGCGAGCTGTTTGAGGTAAGGCAGCGTGGCCTGCGTCAGCGCCAGCGTGGCGGTGCGCGGATAGGCGCCCGGCATGTTGGTGACGCAGTAGTGGATGACGCCGTCCACGCGGTAGACCGGGTCCGAGTGCGAGGTCGGGCGGGCGGTTTCGATGCAGCCGCCCTGGTCGATGCTGACGTCCACGATGACCGCGCCGGGGCGCATTTGCCGCACCATGGCGCCGCTCACCAGGTGCGGGGCGCGGGCGCCCGGCAGCAGCACGGCGCCGATCAGCAGGTCCGCCTGCGGCAGTTCGGCGGCGATGGCGTCCGGCGTGGACAGGCGCCAGTCGGCCTGCGGGACCAGCTCCCGCAGCGCCCGTCCGCGCGCCGCGTCGATGCCGTACACGATCACCGTGGCGCCGAGCGCGGCGGCGCTGGCGGCGGCGTGCGAGCCGACCACGCCGTCGCCGAGCACCAGCACACGGCCGTGGCCCTCGCCCAGCACGCGGCCGAGCTGCACGCCGATGCCGCCGTGCGGTTTGGCCAGGTACCAGGCGCCGACCGTCACTGCCATGTTGCCGGCGATGGCGCTCATTGGCGCCAGCAGCGGCAGGTGGCCGCTGGCGTCGCGCACCGTCTCGTAGCCGATGGCGGTGGTGCGGCTGGCGAGCAGCGCCTCGGTCAGCGAGCGGTCGACGCCGGCCAGGTGCAGGTAGGTGAACAGCATCTGGCCACGCAGGTAGGCGTACTCGGCCGGCAGCGGTTCCTTGACCTTGACCACCAGCTCGCAGCCCCAGGCGCCGGCGGCGTCGGTGAGCGTGGCACCGGCGGCGGCGTATTCCTCGTCGCTGAAGCCGGAGCCGCTGCCGGCGCCGCGCTGCACGCACACGCGGTGGCCGTCCGCCACCAGCGCGGCGGCGCCGGCCGGCGTCAGCGCCACGCGGTTTTCGTTGTCCTTGATCTCGGTGGGGATGCCGATGTCCATGGGGTTTCCCGTGGGGCCGGGGACGCGGCCGCGCCTGCACGCACGGGCAGGCCGGCCGATGGGGTATCTTGCAAAGCTTGTACCAGACTGGCGGATTTTTCAGCCCATGACCGTTTCCGTCCTGGCCGCCGCGGCCGGCCTGCTGGCGTTGGTGCTGGCGATTTTCCTCACTCAGGCGCGCAGTCGCCTGGCCGGCGCCGAGCGGCAGCTGGCGCAGCAGGCCGCAGAGCTGGCGGCGCTGCGCGGCGAGGTCCAGTTGCTCGCCGAGACGCGCGCGCGCTTGGAGGCCGAGTGCACGCGCCTGCCGGCGCTCGAGGCCGCGCTCGCCGAGCGCGAGGCGGCGCTGCGCGCGCGCGCCGACGAGGTGCAGACACTGGCCGTGCGCCTTGAGCGCGCCAGCACGGAGCTTGCCGAAGAGCGCCGGCGCAGCGAGGAGAAGTTGGCGCTGCTCGAGGACGCCCGCGCGCGGCTCGCCGAGCAGTTCAAGACGCTGGCGCAGGACATCCTCGAGGACAAGTCCAAGCGCTTCACCGAACAGAACAAGACCAATCTCGAGGCGCTGCTGGGTCCGCTGCGCGAGCAGATCGGCGGCTTCCAGAAGCGCGTGGAGGACGTTTACGACAAGGAATCGCGCGACCGGGTGTCGCTTTTGAAGGAAATCCACACGCTGCGCGATCTGAACCGGCGCATCGCCGAGGACGCCGTGAACCTCACCCGGGCGCTCAAGGGCAGCACCCGCACGCAGGGCGCCTGGGGCGAGTTGGTGCTGGAACGGGTACTGGAGCAGTCCGGTCTCACCAAGGGCCGCGAGTACGAGCTGCAGGTCAGCATCAGCGGCGAGGACGGCCGCCTGCGCCCGGACGCCATCGTGCACCTGCCGGACGGCAAGGACGTGGTGATCGACGCCAAGGTGTCGCTCATCGCCTACGAGCGCTATGTGAGCGCCGAGGACGACGCGTCCCGCGCGCAGGCGCTGCGCGAGCACGTGGCCTCGCTGCGCACGCACATCCGCGGGCTTGGCGACAAGGCCTACCACCAGCTACCGGGCGTGCGCTCGCTGGATTTCGTGCTGCTGTTCGTGCCGGTCGAGCCGGCCTACATGGAGGCGCTGCGCGCCGAGCCGGCGCTGTTCACCGAGGCGCTCGAGCGCAACATCGGCCTCGTCAATCCGACCACGCTGCTGACCACGCTGCGCATGATCCAGAACGTGTGGCGCTTCGAGCACCAGAGCCGCAACGCGCAGGAAATCGCCCGCCGCGCCGGCGATCTGTACGACAAGTTCGTC
>NZ_JAQVGQ010000134.1 GCF_028696615.1 Immundisolibacter sp.
CATCGTGCTGTTCCTGGGGCTCAGCATCCGGCGCCTGGATGCCGAGCGCCTGGCGGGCTGAGCGCATGGCAGGCCCGCTTTCCAGCCGTTTTGCGTTGCGCCTGCAGGGCACGCTGGCGCTGCTGCTGTTCATCGCCGTGATCGGCCTGCTGGGCTATTTGGCCCACCGTTACGACCACCGCTTCGACTGGACCGCCAACGGCCGTAATTCGCTGTCCGAGGCCAGCCGGCAGGTGCTCGACAAACTGCCGGGGCCGGTCACCGTAACGGCCTTCGTGCGCCCGAACCCGCAGCTGCGCGCCAGCGTCGACGACCTGCTGCAACGCTACGCCGCCGCGTCGCCAAAGTTCAAGGTCACCTATGTCAACCCGGACCAGGCACCGGCGCGCGTCAAGGAACTCGGTATCCGCGCCGACGGCACGGTGCTGCTGGAGCTCGGCGACCGGCGCGAGAAGCTCGAACAGCTCGACGAGCAGGCGCTGACCGGCGCGCTGATGCGCCTGTCGCGCAGCGGCGAACGCAAGTTGGTGTTCCTCGCCGGGCACGGCGAGCGCAGTCCCGACGGGCAGGCCAACCACGACCTGTCCACCTTCACCGCGGCGCTGCGCGAGCAGGGCGTACAGGCGACGCGCGCCGACCAGGCGAGCGGTAGCGACTTCCCGCCGGATGCGACGCTGATCATCAGCGCGCCGGCGGTCGATCTCGCCGCCGGCGAGGTTGCCGCTATCGAGCGCTTCATCGCCGCCGGCGGCAACCTGCTGTGGCTGGCCGACCCCGGGCCGCTGCACGGCCTGGAACCGATCGCCGCCCGGTTCGGCCTGCGCCTGGTGCCGGGCACCATCATCGACCCGGTGGGGCAGATCATCGGCGGCAGCGCGCATTTCGCCATCGCGAGCCCGGACAACTACCGTTTCCACCCGGCGCTGGCGGGCTTCGAGTTCACCACGCTGTTCCCGCTGGCGGCCGGCCTCGAGCACGACCCGAAGGACCCGTGGACGGCCACCGACCTGATCGAAATCGCCGCCTCCGGCTGGGCCGAGACCGGTCCGCTGCAGGACAAGGTCGCCTTCGACGAAGGCAAGGACCGGCGTGGGCCGTTCATCCTGGCGACCGCCTTCACCCGCAAGCTCGGCGAGCGCGAGCAACGCGTGGTGGTGATCGGCGACGGCGATTTCCTGTCGAACGCCTACATCGGCAACGGCGGCAACCTCAACCTGGGCCTCAATCTGGTGAACTGGCTGGCGGCCGACGACGCCTTCGTCAACATTCCGCCGCGCACCGCCCCGGACACCGAGCTGAAGCTGTCGCGCAACGACAGCCTGCTGATCGGCCTGGGTTTCCTGTTCGGCCTGCCGGCAGCGTTCGCGGCGGCCGGCCTCGGGGTCTGGCTGCGCCGCCGGGGACGCTGATGCGCGGCCGGCTGTGGCTGAACCTGGGGCTGGCGATCATCGTCGCGGCGCTGGCGGCGGTCGCCGTGCTCGAGCCCGGCAAGGCCCCGCCGCCGCCCGAGATCAGGCTCACTACGCTCGACGCGCAATCGGTCAAACGCATCGAATTTCACCCGCCGCGCGGTGAGGGTTTTGCGCTGGTGCGGGATGGCAAGGACTGGTTCATCGAGCAACCGCGCCTTCGCGCACAACCGTTTCGGGTCGAGACGCTTCTCGAACTGCCGGGCGCCGTGAGCGCCGCCCAGCTCACGCTGGCCGACAACAAGGACAACGCCTTCGGCGTCGACCCGCCACAGGCGCGCATCGTGTTCGATCACACCGAGATCGCCTTCGGCCTCACCAACCCAGTCGGCCTGCGCCGCTATGTGCGCGTCGACGACGCCGTGCACCTGATCGACGACCGCTTCTTCCACCACGCCGCTTCCAAGTGGACCGACTGGGTCGACCGCCGCCTGCTGCCCGAAGGCGTGACGCTGACGCGCCTTGAGCTGCCGGACATCACGCTCGCCCGCGCCGACAGCGGCTGGCAGCTGAGTCCGCAGCGGCCAGCCATCGGCGCCGACGCCATCACCGAGCTGGTCGACGAGTGGCAGCGCGCCTACGCGATGGACGTGGAACAGGCCGAAGCGCCGGCCGACGCCAAGCCGATTCGCCTCGAATGGAACGGCGGCGCGCTCGAGCTCGCACTCGCCCGCGACGGTGACGAGTGGCTGCTGTACCGGCGCGATGCGCCCGTGCGTTACCGTTTCAGCGACAACCAGGGCCAACGCCTGCTGGCGCTGCAGGAACCCGCGCCAAAACCCGAGCCTGCGCCCGGCACCGCCGCGCCTGCACCGCCGCCTGCCGATCCCGACGCCGCGCCCGACCACGCCGGCCACGATTGATGCCGGAACTGCCGGAGGTCGAGACCACCCGCCGCGGCCTCGAACCGCTGCTGGTCGGCCGGCGCATCACCGGCGCCGTGGTGCGCAACGCCGCCCTGCGCTGGCCGGTGGCGCCGGAACTGACCGGCCACCTGCCCGGGGCACGCATCGAAGCGGTCGGCCGCCGCGCCAAGTATTTGCTGCTCGGCACCGCCCGCGGCCACCTGCTGCTGCACCTTGGCATGTCGGGCAGCCTGCGTGTGCTGCCAGCCGGCACGCCCGCCGGCAAGCACGACCACGTCGACATCCTGCTGGATGACGGTCAGTGCCTTCGCCTGCGCGATCCGCGCCGCTTCGGCAGCATCCTCTACGCGGGCGACGATCCGGCCCGCCACGCGCTGCTGGCACATCTGGGGCCGGAACCGCTGGACCTCGGCGCCGACACGCTCGGCGCGCACCTGCACGCCGCCGCGCGCGGCCGGCGCGTGGCGGTCAAGCTGCTCTTGATGGACGCGGATGTGGTGGTCGGCGTCGGCAACATCTACGCCAGCGAGGCGCTGTTTCGCGCCGGCATCCGGCCGGACAAGCCAGCCGCGCGCCTGACGCGCCCGGCCTGCGTGCGCCTCGCCGGCGCCGTGCAGGCGGTGCTTGGCGAGGCCATCGCCGCCGGCGGCACCACACTCAGGGATTTTTCCAACAGCGACGGCCTGCCGGGCTATTTCGCGCAGGACCTCAACGTCTACGGCCGCGCCGGTGCGCCCTGCCGGGTCTGCGGCACGCCGATTCGCGAGCAGCGCATGGGGCAGCGCTCCACCTTCTGGTGCCCGGCCTGCCAGCGCTGAGAGCTTGTGAATTTTTCAAGCTCCGAGGCCGGCCAGGGATGGCCGGACGCGAATCGAGCCCTTGAGGGCTCGATTCGCGGGAGCCCGTCCGGGCGTGTACCGGACGGGCGACGCAAGAAATGCGCAGGACGCGCATTTCTTCACAAACTATGAGGCGGCCCGATCCTGACGTGAGAGCGGCGCCTGCGCCGCGCAACCCGACACCGCGAGGACGCGCATCCTGCCTGCCACGGCGGCATGCTGCGCCGCCCTGACCCAACCCGAGACTTGCCCATGGCCATCGGCACCATCCACATCGACGAGCTGACCGTGCACTGCGTGATCGGCATCATCGAATCCGAACGCCAGCGCGACCAGCGCATCTTCATCGACGCCGAACTCGACACCGACTTCGCCGCCGCCGCCGCCAGCGACCACATCCGGGACACCATCAACTACGCGGTGGTGGCCGAACAGCTCACGCAGCTGGCGGTCGAGGGGCGCTTTTACCTGGTCGAGGCCTACGTGAGCGCGGCCACCACCATGCTGCTCGAGCGCTACCCGCAGGTCACGCGCGTGCGCGTGGCGGTGCGCAAGCCGGACATCCTGCCGGCGGCACGTAGCGTCGGCGTCAGCCTGGAGCGCCGCCGGTGACGCCGGCGACGAGCGCCGACCTGACCGGCCGGGTGGCGCTGGTCACCGGCGCCGCCAAGCGCACCGGCCGGGGACTGGCGCTGGCGCTGGCGCGCGCCGGTGCGGACGTGGTGGTGCACTACGGCCGCTCGCGCCAGGAGGCCGACAGCGCGGTGGCGGAAATCACCGCGCTCGGCCGGCGCGGCTTTGCCGTGAGCGCCGATCTCGCCCGCCCCGGCGAGGCCGAGCGGCTGGTCGAAACCGCCCTCGAACGGGCCGGCCGGCTCGACGTGCTGGTCAACAACGTCGGCAACTACCCGCTCGGCGACCCGCTTGGGCTGACGCCGGACGAGTTTCGCGCCACGCTCGAAACCAACCTCACCGCGCCCTACGCGCTGATCCGCGCGGCGCGGCCGGCGCTGGCCGCCAGCGGCAGCGGGCACGTCGTCAACCTCGGCTACGCCGGCGTCGAGCACCTGGTGGCCAACACCCGCGCCATGGCGTATCAGATTTCCAAGGCCGGTCTTTTGGTGCTCACGCGCTCCCTGGCGCAGGCGCTGGGGCCGGAGGGCATCCGCGTCAACATGATCTCGCCCGGCCACATCGACAACTCCGTCGACCTGCCGGCGGACATCCAAAACCACGTGCCGCTCGGCCGCCCCGCGCGCGTGGACGACATCGCCGGCGCGCTGCTGTTTCTGCTGTCGCCGGCCGGCGCCTACATCACCGGCGCCAACCTCGAGGTGGCGGGGGGCTACCGGCTGAGCCTGGCCGATTCGCTGCGCTAGGACGGCCCGCGCCCGTTCAGAGTTTGTGAAGAAACGCGCGTCCTGCGCATGTCCTGCGTCGCCCGTCCGGTACCCGCCCGGACGGGATCGAAGTTCGAGAACTTCACAGGCTCTCAGCCGCCAACCCGAGGCTCTCGACCCACCGGTCCGGGCCACCCCGCCAGCAGACCATGCAAGGCCGCGGTGAGCGCGCGCGGCGAGTCCAGCATCAGGTGGTGATGGCCACCCGGTATGGCGAACATCGGCCAGCCGCGCCGGCGCGCCAGATCGCCGACGTAGGCGCGCACCGATGCGTCGAACACGGCGCTTTGCTCGCCGTAGATCAGCGCCAGCGGAATCTCGAGCGCCTCGAGCAGACGCCACGGCTCCACCTTTTCGAGCTTGCGGAACAGGGCATCGTCGAACTTCCAGCTCCAGCCACCCGCCAGCGCCGCCACCGAGTGCCGCGCCACGTGCCGCAGCAGATAGGGGTGCGGACACGGCTGCGGCGGCAGCAGCACGAATCGCGAGGCGGCGCGGTCGCGGTCGGCGCACAGCGTCTTTGGCCGGTACGGCGCCTTGCTGGGATCGAACGGCGACGGGTGATGCGGCGGGTGGATGGGCGAGTCGAGCACCACCACGCCGCGCACACGCGCACCGTGGCGCCCGCCGAGCGCCAGCGCCACCACTCCGCCCATGCTGTGGCCGACCACCACCGTGTCGCTGCCCAGCCCGGCATGGTCCATGGCCGCCACCACCTCGTCGGCGAACAGGGCCGTCGAATAGGCATCGCGGTGACCGCTGTCGCCCATGCCGGACAGGTGCGGCGCCAGCACGTGAAAGTCCGCCGCCAGACGCGGCGCGATGATGTCCCACCAGCGCGCGTGCGCCATGGCGCCGTGTACCAGCACCAACCCCGGCCGGCCGGGCGTGCCCCAGGACCGGTAGCGCAGCGGCACGCCGTGGTGCACGAGCTCGTGCTCGTCGGCCGGCGCCTCGAGCGCCTGCAGCGCCCAGGACGGCGGGTTTTCGGTGTCCGTCGTCACGGTGCGCCGGCCCGCTGCCAGGGGTGGGGAATCATGCGTGTCACTCCTCGCTGCGGCGCCCGCTCACCCGCCGAGCAGCAGGCGGTTCATCCGCTGCACGAACTGCGCCGGCTGCTCGAGCTGCCCGCCTTCGGCCAGCAGCGCCTGCTCGTAGAGTAACCGCGCCCAGTCGTCGATGTGCTCGGCATCGGCACCGGCCTTCACGCGCGCCAGCAGCGCATGGCGCGGGTTGATCTCCAGCACGCGCTTGTTGGCCGGCAGGGCCTGACCGGCGGACTTCAGCAGCCGCTCGAGCGTGCCCGACATCGCGTGGCTGCCGGCCACCAGACAGGCCGCCGATTCGGTAAGGCGATCGGACAGGCGCACCGCCTCCACCACGTCGGCGAGCGCCGTTTGCAACGCGCTCAGCGTCGATGCCCAGTCGGCGTCGTCCACCGCCGGCGGCGCGTTCTGCGCCGGCGGCAGCTCGTCGAGCTTCAGGTCCGCCTTGGCCACCGACTGCAGCGGCTTGCCGTCGAACTGCGGCAGGCTGCCGACCAGCCACTCGTCGATGCGATCACCGAGCAGCAGCACCTCCACGTCACGCGCGCGCAGCGCCTCCAAATGCGGCGAGGCGGCCGCCGCGGCCACCGAATCGGCGGTCAGGTAATAGATGGCCTTCTGGCCGTCCTTCATGCGCGCCACGTAGTCGGCCAGCGACACCGCAGGCTCGGTCTGCCGCGTGCTCGAAAAACGCAGCAGGCCGGCGATACGCTCGCGGTTGGCGTGATCCTCGACCACGCCTTCCTTGAGCACGCGCCCGAACAGCCCCCAGAAGCGCAGGTATTTTTCCGGCTCCTCGCGCGCCATGTCCTCCAGCAGGCCGAGCACGCGCCGGGTCACGCCGGCGCGGATGCTGTCCACCGTCTTGCTGCCTTGCAGAATCTCGCGCGACACGTTCAGCGGCAGATCGTCAGCGTCGATCACGCCGCGCACGAAGCGCAGGTATGCCGGCAGCAGGTGCGCCGCGTCGTCCATGATGAACACGCGCTTCACGTACAGGCGCACGCCGTGGCGGCGCTCGCGGTCCCACAGGTCGAACGGCTCGGCCGACGGCACGAACAGCAGCGCCGTGTACTCGTGCGTGCCCTCGATGCGGCTGTGCAGCTGCGCCAGCGGCGGCTGGCTGTCGTAGCTGAGCTGCTGGTAGAAGGCGTCGTACTCGGCCTGCGTGATCTCGCTGCGCGGGCGTGCCCACAGGGCGGTCGCCTGGTTGACGGTTTCCCAGGCCGGCTCGGCCGCCGTGGCGTCGTCCGGCTTGGCCGCCGGCATGCGCACCGGGAATGTGATGTGGTCCGAGTAGGTGCGGATGATGGATTTCAGGCGCCAGGCGTCGGCGAACTCGTGCGCGTCGTCGCGCAAGTGCAGCACGATCTCGGTGCCGCGCGGCGCGGCGACGGCCTCCAGCGTGTACTCGCCCTCGCCGGCCGACTGCCAGCGCACGCCCTCGTCGTCCGGCCGGCCGGCGCGGCGGGTGGTCAGCGTGACGCGATCGGCGACGATGAAGGCGGAATAAAACCCCACGCCGAACTGGCCGATCAGGCGCGCGTCCTGGGTTTGCGCCTCCTGCAGCGCCCGCATGAACTCGGCCGTGCCGGAGCGGGCGATGGTGCCGATGTTGGCGATCACCTCCTGCCGGCTCATGCCGATGCCGTTGTCGCGCACCGTCACTGTGTGCGCGACGGGGTCGCACTCGACCTCGATCCGCAGCTCGCCGCCGCCGTCCAGCAGCGCCGGCTCGCGGTAACCCTCGAAGCGCAACTTGTCGAGCGCGTCCGAGGCATTCGAGACCAGCTCGCGCAGAAAGACCTCGCGGTTGCTGTACAGGCTGTGGATCATCAGATTCAGCAGCTGACTGGTTTCGGTGGTGAAGGCGAGCGTTTCGGCGTGCGTCATGACGGCCTCGTGC
>NZ_JAQVGQ010000135.1 GCF_028696615.1 Immundisolibacter sp.
GGCCGGGCCCGCGCGCCAGCGTGACGATTTCGGTCCGAAGCGCCCGGCCGCCGTGAAAACCGGTGCGGTACTTCACATCCACGCCGTAGGCGCTGGTGTCCTGCGAGATCACCAGCAGCTCGCGCACGCCGGCGTCGACCAGCGCCTCGGCCTCGGTCAGCACCTCGCCGATCGGCCGGCTCGCGAGATCGCCGCGCAGCGACGGGATGATGCAGAAGCTGCAGCGGTGGTTGCAGCCCTCGGAAATCTTGAGGTAGGCGTAGTGCGGCGGCGTCAGACGCAGGCCCTGCGGCGGCAGCAGATCGACGTACGGATCGTGCTCGCGCGGCGCCGGGGCCGGCAGGTGTTGCTGCACCGCGGCCACCACCTCGGCATACGCATGCGGTCCCGTGACGGCCAGCACCTGCGGGTGGCGATCGAGAATCTCGTGCGCCTGGGCGCCCAGACAGCCGGTGACGATGACGCGGCCGTTCTCGGCCAGCGCCTCGCCGATGGCGTCCAGCGACTCCTGCTTGGCGGCGTCGATGAAGCCGCAGGTGTTGACCACCACCAGATCGGCGCCGGCGTAGCTGGACGACAGCTGGTAACCGGTGCCGCGCAGCTCGGTCATGATGCGTTCGGAATCCACCAGCGCCTTGGGACAGCCCAGGCTGACGAAGCCGATTTTGGCGGACATGTAAAAGGAGGGGGCAGGACGCGAGGGGCGGCGATTCTATACCAGTCGGGGGGCGGCGGCCGGCGCGTTCACGCCAGCCAGCGGCGCAGGCGCGCGATGGCCTCGGCAATGCGCTCGGCGGAGGTGGTGTAGGCAAAGCGCAGGTGGCTGCGCGCCGTGTGGTGGCCGAAGTCGAGGCCGGGCGTGGCGGCGACGCCGGCCTCATCCAGCAGGCGCAGCGAGAAATCGAAGCTGTCGGCGGCAAAGCGCTCGCAGCCGGCGTAGATGTAAAACGCGCCCTGCGGCGTGACCGGGATGTCGAAACCCAGCTCACGCAGCGCCGGCAGCAGCCGATCGCGCCGGGCGCGGAATTCGTCCCGCCGCGCGTCGAGCAGCGCGAGCGTGCCGGGCTCGAAGGCCACGAGCGCCGCGTACTGGGCCGGCGTCGGCGGCGCGATGAACAGGTTCTGCGCCAGCTTCTCCACGCTGCGCAGCAGCGCGTCCGGCACCACCAGCCAGCCGAGGCGCCAGCCGGTCATGCCGAAGTATTTGGAAAAGCTGTTCACCACCACGGCGTCGGCATCACAGGCGAGCGCCGTGCAGGTGTCCGCGCCGTAGATGAGGCCGTGATAGATCTCGTCGGCGATCAGCGCCACGCCACGCTCGCGCAGCAGCGTGGCGATGCGGGCGAGTTCGGCGCGGTCGATGACGGCGCCGGTCGGGTTGGCCGGCGAGGCCAGCAGCACGGCCCGCGTGCGCGGCGTGAGTGTGGCGTCGATCTGCGCGGCCGTCGGCTGCCAGTTGCTGTCGGGGCCGACCGGCAGGTCCACCGGCACGCCGCCGGCGAGCTGCACGAAGTGCCGGTTGCAGGGGTAGCCGGGATCGGTGAGCAGCACCTCGTCGCCGGGGCCGATGAGCGCCCACAGCGCCATCTGCAGCGCGCCCGAGGCGCCGACGGTGACCACCACCCGCCGCGGCGCGACCGTCACGCCGTGGCGCGTGCGGTAGAAGGCCGCGATCGCCTCGCGCAGTGCCGGCAGGCCGAGCGCCAGCGTGTAGTGCGTGTGGCCGTCGCGCAGGGCACGGACGCCGGCCTCGACGATGGGTTCGGCGGTGGAGAAATCCGGCTCGCCGACTTCCATGTGCACGATGTCGCGCCCGGCGGCCGCGGCGGCCTGGGCGCGGCCCATGACTTCCATGACGTGGAACGGGGCGATGTCCGCCATGCGGGCGGCGGGGCGCAAGCGATCGGTCATGCGTGAACGCGGTGGTGGTGGCGATCGCGGCAGTCTAGTCGATGCGCTGCGCGACGCCGCGGCGGATTCACCGTCTGTAGCCGCGAAACCCATTCTTTCCCACCCGGGCCGCAGCACTAAAATGCCGGCCATGCCTGCCGTGACCGACTCCCTCGCCGATGCCATCGACGCCCTGCTGCCGCAGACCCAGTGCGGGCGCTGTGGTTACGACGCCTGCCGCCCGTACGCGCAGGCGTTGGCCGGCGGCGCGTGTGATCTGAACCGCTGCCCGCCGGGCGGCGAGGCGCTGATCGCCGCGCTGGCGGTGCTGCTCGGCCGGCCGGCGCGGGCGCTCGATGCGGCCTGCGGGCCGGCGCCGCCGCCGCAGCGGGCGTGGATCGACCCGGACGCCTGCATCGGCTGCACCAAGTGCATCCGGGCCTGCCCGGTGGACGCCATCGTCGGCGCCGCCAAGCGCCTGCACGGCGTGATCGCCGACGAGTGCAACGGCTGCGGCCTGTGCGTGGCGCCGTGCCCGGTGGACTGCATTCACCTGCTGGCACAGCCGGCACCCGGCGAGGCCGAGCGCGCCGCCCGCGCGGCCGTCAACCGTCGCCGCCACCAGGCGCGCCAGCGGCGGCTGGCGGTGCAGCAGGCGGCCCCGTCGCCGGCCGGTGTGTCGTCCGAGGTGCAGGAGGCGCTGGCCCGGGCGCGCGCCTTGCTGGCGGCGCGCGGCGCATGAACGCGCAAAAACGCCGCGCCATCTTCGAGCGCTTTCGCGCGGCCATGCCCCATCCCACCACCGAGCTCAACTACCGCACGCCGTTCGAGCTGCTGGTGGCGGTGATCCTGTCCGCGCAGGCTACCGACAAGAGCGTGAATGCCGCCACCGCCAGGCTGTTTCAGGTGGCCAACACGCCCGAGGCCATGCTGGCGCTGGGCGTGGAGGGCCTGAAGTCCTACATCCGCCACATCGGCCTTTACAACAGCAAGGCCGAGAACATCATCAAGACCTGCCGGATCCTGGTCGAGCAACACGGCGGGCAGGTGCCGCGCGACCGCAAGGCGCTCGAAGCGCTGCCGGGCGTCGGGCGCAAGACCGCCAACGTGGTGCTGAACACGGCGTTTGGCGAGCCGACCATCGCCGTCGACACGCACATCTTTCGGGTTGCCAACCGCACCGGCCTGGCGCCCGGCAAGACGGTGCGGCAGGTGGAAGAACGCCTGCTGAAAGTGACCCCGCCCGAGTTCCGCCACGACGCGCACCACTGGCTCATCCTGCACGGCCGCTACGTGTGCACGGCGCGCAAACCGCGCTGCGGGCAGTGCCTGATCGCCGATTTGTGCGAGTGGCCGGACAAGGCGGCCGCCGTCGCCGCCGCCGACAAGGCGCACGCCTGATGTTCGGTCAGGACCGCGACAGCCTGCGCCGCGCCTATGCCGACGCCTGGCGGCGTCACCGGGACGGCCTGCCGCTGGACCTGCAGCAGCAGCGCATCGCCGACGTGCTGCGCCTGCACCCGGAGTACCAGGACTTTGTGCTGGCGCCGGACGCGCTCACGCAGGAATTCGACGGCGCCGACGGGCGCACCAATCCCTACCTGCACATGGGTCTGCATCTGGCGGTGCGCGAGCAACTCGCCACGCGCCTGCCGCCGGAGGCGGCGCAGGCCCACGCGCGCCTGGTCAAGCGTCTGGGTGACGCGCACGCCGCCGAGCACCGGCTGATCGACTGCCTGGCGCTCGAACTGTGGCAGGCGCAGCGCGACGGCCGCGCGCCGGACATGGACGCCTACCGCGAGGCGCTGCGGGGGCTGTAGCGGTCCGGCATGCCCTCTCCCGGCCTTGCCGCCACCCTCTCCCGCAAGCGGCGGGGCAGGTTCACTTTCCTCTCGCCTGCCTGCGGGAGAGGGCAAGGATTACGTTCAGGCGCCGTCGGCGATGATGGCGTCGGCCTCGATCTCGACCAGCACGTCCGGCTCGAACAGGGCGTTGACGCCGATCAGGCTGCTGGCCGGCGGATGTTCGGCGAAGGCTTCGCAATGGGCGCGGGCCACCGCCTCCCAGTCGCTCATGTCGACCACGAACACGCGCGTGCGGATCACGTCGGCCAGCGTGCCGCCGACCGCCGCCAGCGCGGTTTGCAGGTTCTCGATCGCCTGGCGGGCCTGGGCGTAGGCGCCGCCCGGCACGATGTGGCCGTCCACGTCGCGCCCGGTGCTGCCGGATACCGCCACGTGTGGGCCGCGCCGCACGGCCTGGCAGAAACCGAAGGCTTCCTCGCCGGCGCTGCCGACGGCATAGCGACTCAGTTGCATGGTTTTTGCTCCTGCAATTGCCGAAAAATTTCGTCTCTGGAGGCGGTTCAGCCGGGCGCAGCGTAGCGCCGCCGGCACAGCCGGCCCAGATGCGTCAGCAGCTCGTAGCCGATGGTGCCGGCGGCGTCGGCCAGCGCGTCCACGTCGTAGCCGGCGCCGAGCAGCTCCACCTCGTCGCCCGGGCGCGGCGTGCCGGCCGGCAGCGCGCTCACGTCCAGCATCAAAAGGTCCATCGACAGCCGGCCGATCAGCGGCACGCGCCGGCTATCGACCAGCGCCGCGGCGCGGTTGCTGGCGGCGCGCGGGTAGCCGTCGGCATAGCCGCAGGCCACGGTGGCGATGCGTCCGGGCGCCTGCATGCGGTAGCTGGCGCCGTAGCCGACGCTGGTGTCCTCGCGCACGTCGCGCACCTGCAGCACGGGTGCTGTCAGGCGCACCACCGGCTGCAGCGGATTGGCTTGCGGCGGCCGCGGGTTCAGGCCGTACAGGCCGGCGCCGGGGCGCACCAGGTCGAAATGCCAGTCCCGGCCGAGCAGCACGCCGGATGAGTTGGCGAGACTCGCCCGCGGCCGGCCGAGCGCCTGCCAGGCGGCGGTGAAACGCTCGAGCTGCTGGCGGTTCAGCGGATGCGCGGCCTGCTCGGCGCAGGCCAGGTGCGAGATCAGCAGCGCGAGCGCGCCCGGGCGGCGCCAGCGCGCGCCGAGCCGCGGCAGGTCGGCGGCGTCCAGGCCCAGGCGCGTCATGCCGCTGTCGATCTGCAGCGCCGCCGGCGCATCGGGCGGGAAATCGGCCTCGAAGGCGGCCACCTGCGTGGGATCGTTCAGCACCGGCAGCAGGCGCGCGGCGCGCAGCGCCGGCAGCTCGGCCGGCAGGTAGCCGTTGAGCACATAGATTTGCGCCTCGGCCAGCAGCGCGCGCAGCGCCGCACCCTCGCCCACGCTGGCGACGAAGAACTCGCGGCAGCCGGCTCGCCACAGCGTGCGCGCCACCGGCGCCAGACCCAGGCCGTAGGCGTCGGCCTTCACGCAGGCGGCGCAGGCGGCCGGCGCGGCGGCGCGGGCGAACCAGCGGTAATTGGCGGCGACGGCGGCCAGATCGACGTCGAGCGTCGCCGCGCGCAGGAGCGGCTCGGCGGGAAAGCTAGAATCCATGGCGCATTGGCCGGCAGGGCAATGCCGCATTTTGCCACCGCCGCCGCGCCGCCCCATGAACGCCCCCGCCGACATCGACTGCCACATCGACTGGTTGAGCACCGACGACGGCGCGCGCCTGCGCCGCGGCCACTGGCGGCCGGCCGCGCCGCGCGGGCGGGTGCTGCTGCTGCAGGGGCTGTCGGAGTTTTTGGAGAAGTACACCGAGGTGGCGCAGCAGCTCACCGCGCGCGGCCTGGAGGTGTGGAGCTTCGACTGGCGCGGGCAGGGGCATTCCACGCTCGGCGAGCGGCCGCCGGCGGATGCCTTCGAGCGGCACCTGGCCGATCTCGAGCTGGTGCTGGCAGACCTGCCGCCCGGCCCGCCGCCGTTGCTGCTGGCGCACTCTATGGGCGCGCACCTGGCGCTGCGCCAGATGTCGCGCCGGCCGCGGTCGGTGGCGCGGGCGGTGTTGTGCGCGCCGATGATCGGCATCCACACCCGGCCGTGGCCGCAGCGCGTGGCGCGACGCCTGGCGCGGCTGATGATCCGCTTGGGGCTCGGCCGGCGCAGCCTGCCCGGGCGCGCCAATTACACGCCGGTGTCCATCCCGTTCGCCGTCAATCCGCTGACTTCGGACCGCGCCAGTTACGAGCGCCTGTGCCGGCGCATCCGGGCCGATCCCGGTCTTGCCTTCGGGCAGGTGGACTGGTACTGGCTGGCGGCGGCGTTCGAGTCGCTGGACCGCCTGCATGCCGTCGATCCTTCGCTGCTGGACACGCCGCTGCTGATGCTGCTGGCCGGGCGCGATCAGGTGGTCGACAGCGCCGCCGCGGCCGCCTTCGCGGCGCGCCTGCCGCAGGCGCGCGTGCAGTGGATCGCCGGCGCCCGCCACGAGTTGCTGCAGGAGGCGCCGGCCATCCAGGCCGCGGTATGGGCGGCCATCGACCGCGAGTTTGCGGCGGCGGGGTGAGGCGGGATGCGTGGGGGAGGATTCGCGGCTGAAGCCGCTCCTACGACGAACCGAACCCTGTAGGAGCGGCTTCAGCCGCGAACGGCCGGGCCTTCAGCCGCGCGCCTGGCTCGGGAACAGCGCCCGCCAGGCGGCCACGGCCCAGGCGATCCACACCGCGTGGATCACCAGCGTGGTGATGCCCATCCAGTCCGCCTCGTGGCTCCACACGATGCTGTACAGGTCCCACAGGCCGTCGACCACCTCGGTGACGATCACCACCGGGATCACCGCCGCGTAGCGGCGCGGGTCGCGCGCGCCCCACAGCGCCACCAGGCCGATGGCGCCGAGCTGGATGCCGACGATGATCCAGGCGTCCTGCAGCAGCCGGAACACCGGCTCGCCGACGTGCAGGTCGACGCCCGGGTACATGGCGCCGAGGTAAGCCGAGGTGGCGAACGGCAGGGTGCCGAGGAAGTTGAACACGGCATAGAAGATGCCGACGGCGATGAAGAAGATGCGGGCGGTTTTCATGGCACGACTCCGTGTGACCTAGGGAGATGCTGAAAAATTCCCTCCCTGGATTTTTTCAGCTCGCCGTCGCGCGGTACACGCCCGCGCGACGCTCAGTGAATCAAGGGCTTGCGCCCTTGATTCACGCCGGGGCAGGATGCCCCGGACGGAAAACGCTGAACAAATCAGCGTTTTCCTAGAGAAAGAGCGCTTGCAGTTATACAGCGCATTTCGCACCGCAGGGGCGAGCGCTGGGGCAGGTTTTTTTTCCCTCTCCCGCGCGCGGGAGAGGGTGGCCGCAAGGCCGGGAGAGGGTAAAAACGCGAAGCCGCCCTTGTATTCGCCGCCCGGCGACCCCACAGAAAAGCGACCTTGCGCCACGGCCGCGAGCCGCGTCGCGCGACCGGATCGCTCCCACCGCACGAGGCCGTCATGACGCACGCCGAAACGCTCGCCTTCACCACCGAAACCAGTCAGCTGCTGAAGCTGATGATCCACAGCCTGTACAGCAACCGCGAGGTCTTTCTGCGCGAGCTGGTCTCGAATGCCTCGGACGCGCTCGACAAGTTGCGCTTCGAGGGTTACCGCGACCCGGCGCTGCTGGACGGCGGCGGCGAGCTGCGGATCGAGGTCGAGTGCGACCCCGTCGCGCACACAGTGACGGTGCGCGACAACGGCATC
>NZ_JAQVGQ010000136.1 GCF_028696615.1 Immundisolibacter sp.
TGAGCTTGGCGGATTGCTTGACTTCGAAGCGCGGCATGGTCGATTGGGTGAAGGAGTTGGAAGCGTAATTTTACAATTGCATCAATGCGTTAGGCTGGATTTCCGGCTAAGCGAACACGGATTCAGGGGAATAGAAGATCGGCAGGGCGATCGAGGCGCCCAGCGCCACCCAGCCGAGCACGGTCACCACCTTCTGCGCGCCGTGGGCGCGGTCGGCGGCGGTGGCGGTGCTGGCCTGGTCGCGGGCAAGCTTGCGGTTGCGCGCCTGGTCGATCGACCAGCGCAGCAGGAGGCGGCCGGCGAACACGGCGGCGACGGCGGCGACGAGCAGGCCGAAGCGGGTTTCGACCCCGAGCCGGCCGCCCACGTCGACGGTGGTGAGGCCGACCAGCGGAATGCCGAGGATGAGACCGACGAAGGCCACCCAGCCGGCATCGCGCAGGCGCTCGGCCGGCGTCATCGCGTGACGCGCAAAGACGACGGCGCTCATCAGACTTTCTCCACTTCAGGCCGGCCGAGCAGGCCCGAGGGGCGCAGCATCAGCACGAGGCACAGGATGCCGAAGGTGGCGACGTCCTTGTACTCGGCCCACAGGTAGGCGGCCCAGAAGGACTCGATCAAGCCGATCAGCAGGCCGCCGAGCATCGCCCCAGGCAGCGAGCCGATGCCGCCCAGCACCGCCGCGGTGAAGGCCTTGATGCCGGCGAGGAAGCCAATGAAGAAGTCCACCACGCCGTAGTACACCGTCACCATCACCCCGGCGACCGCCGCCAGCGCCGCGCCGAGCATGAAGGTAAAGGAGATCGTGCGATCCACGTTCACTCCGAGCAGCGAGGCCATGGTGCGGTCCTGCTCGCAGGCGCGCTGCTGCCGGCCGAAGGGGGTCTGGGTGATCATCCAGGTGAAGGCCAGCATCAGCACCACGGTGGTGACGATGATCAGCATCTGGCTCCAGCCGATCTGCACCGTGAAGCCCGGGGCGTCCCACAGCACCACGCCGCCCTCGAGCACCGGCGGGATCGGCTTGACGCGCGCGCCCTGGGTGAGCTGCACCGCGTTCTGCAGGAAGATCGACATGCCGATCGCCGAGATCAGCGGCGCCAGCCGGGTCGAGCCGCGCAGCGGGCGGTAGGCGGTGCGTTCGACCGCCCAGCCGTAGGCCGAGGTGAAGAAGATCGACACGATCAGCACGAAGGTCAGCGCGAGCGGGATCGAGGTCACGTCGGCGGCCGCGAGGATCGTGAAGGCGGTGACCGCGATGAACGCGCTCACCATGAAGATGTCGCCATGGGCGAAGTTGATCATGCCGATGATGCCGTACACCATCGTGTAGCCGATGGCGATCAGGCCGTACATGGCGCCGAGCGTGAGCCCGTTGATCAGTTGTTGCAGTGCGTAGGCCACGATGTCTCCCGTGGTGGCACGGCTGTTCCTCGCGTTGCGCTGGCGGGTGGGCTAGTGCAGGGCGCGAGCGTGCCGTCTTGTCGTTGGGTCCGGACTGTGCCGCCCGCCTCGTGGGCGGGCGGCCAGGGAGGCCCCGGCCGTGCCGGGGCTGGTGCGGAGATTACTTGGCGTAGTCGTACTTGCCGCCTTGCCAGCGGTACACGACGAAGCCCGGTGCCTTCTGGTCGCCCTTGGCGTCGAAGGCCAGGTCGCCGATCACGGTCTTGAAGGTGCCGCCACGCATCGCCTTCTCGAGGTCGGCGTACTTGGTGCTCTTGGCCGCGGTGGCGGCCTGCTCGAACAGTTGCATCGCGGCGTAGGCGTACAGCACGTAGCCTTCCGGTTCGACCTTGGCGGCGCGGAACTTCTCGACCACCGGGGCGGCGTCCGGGTTCTTGCGCGGGTCGGGCGAGAACGTGAACATCACGTTGTCGGCGGCGGGGCCGGCGGCGGTGACGAGCTCGGAGTTGGTCATGGTGTCGCCGCCCATCACCGTCAGCTGCAGGCCGGCGGCCTGGGCCTGGCGCAGGATCAGCGCGACTTCGGTGTGGTAGCCGCCGTAGGCCATGACCTCGACGCCGGCCTGCTTGAGCTTGGTGACCAGGCCCGAGTAGTCCTTCTCGCCGGCGGTGATCGCTTCGCGCAGCGTCGGCTTCAGGCCCTTGCCTTCCATCGCCTTGGCCATCTCGTCGGCCAGGCCCTTGCCGTAGGCGCTCTTGTCGTCGACCACGGCGACCTTCTTGCCCTTGAAGTTGTCGGCGATGTAGCCGCCGGCCACCAGGCCTTGCTGGTCGTCGCGACCCATGATGCGGAAGATGTTCTTCAGCCCGCGCTCGGTAACCTGCGGGTTGGTGGAGACGGTGGCCATCGGGATGTCGGCTTCGACATAGACCTCGGAAGCCGGGATCGTCGAGCTCGAGCACCAGTGGCCGTGCATGAACACGATGCCCTTGTTCACCATCGTGTTGGCGACCGACACGGCCTGCTTCGGATCGCAGGCGTCGTCGCCCACTTCCAGCTTCAGCTTCTCGCCGAGCACGCCGCCGCGGGCGTTGATGTCGGCGATGGCCATTTCGGCGCCCTTGCGGATCTGGTCTCCGGCCGAGGCGTACTGGCCGGTCATCGGGCCGGCGATGGCGACCGGCAGATCGGCCAGGGCTGCGCTGGAGAAGCCGCCAAGCGCGAGCACGGCGGTGGCGAGCAGGGTCTTCTTCATGAAACGTCTCCTTTGTTGCTTGGGTTTGAACGGGCGCAGCCGACCGTGGTGCTGAGACCGGCGGCGATTGCGTCCCGTAAGGTAAGCGAATTTCTCCGCCTTGCCATCCGTGATGCCCCTAGCTGTGGGGCTTTCGCGGGGGTGTGATGCATCGTGATGGCCCGGTTTCGCCGCCGCTCAGGCGCCCATTGCCATCAGGCTGGCGTTGCCGCCGGCGGCCGCGGTATTGATGCTGACCGTGCGTTCATGCACCAGCCGGCAGGTGTCGTATTCCGGCGTCGGTCGCAGCAGCGGCAGGATCGGGCCCGGACGCGCGGCGAGTTTCACGTGCCAGGCATGGGCTTCGTCGTCGCCCGTGTCGACCAGCAGGGCACCGAAGTCGCGCTCCGGCCAGCGCGCGTCCAGCGCCACCTGTGTCCGCAGCGCCTCCGGCAGCATCTGCTGCAGGCTGCGCAGCAGCGGCGTGTCGTCGAAGATGATGTGGTTGCCGGTGGCCAGCGCCACCAGCAGCTGGTGCAGCGCCGCCGGCGTGCTGGTGGCGATGCCCGCGACCGTGCCGCGCGGCACGAAGCGCAGGCTGTTGTCCTCGCCGGTGGGGCCGGGCAGGGCCAGGCGCAGGCTGCTGACGCTGCGCGCGCGATAGGCGTCGGCGCGGTCGCGCAGCACGGCGAGCTCGTCGCCCTCGAGCAGCGCGCGGCCGGCGCCGTCCAGCCAGTCGAGCAGGGCGTCCATCAGCGCGGGCGAAGCCTCATGGTCGACGCGCAGTGCGCCGTTGACCAGGTCGGGGCCGGGGCTGCGCTGCAGCAGGCGGTGCAGGTAGAGCGGACCGCCGGCCTTGGGACCAGTGCCCGACAGGCCTTCGCCGCCGAAGGGCTGTACGCCCACCACCGCACCGATCATGTTGCGATTGACGTACAGGTTGCCGACGTGGGCGCGGGCCGCGACCTGGTCCACGGTTTCGTCGATGCGGGTATGCACGCCCATCGTCAGACCGTAGCCGCTGGCGTTGATGGTGTCGATCAGCAGCTCGAGCTTGTCCGCGCTGTAGCGCAGCACGTGCAGGATGGGGCCGAACTGCTCGCGGCCGAGCTCGGTCAGTGCGTCGATCTCGATGATCGTCGGTGCGACGAAGGTGCCGTGTGCGCAGCGATCAGGCAGCGGCAGGCGGGTGACGCGGGCGCCTTTCGCCTGCATGGCCTGCACGTGGGCTTCGAGCCCGCCCTTGGCTTCGGCGTCGATGACCGGGCCGATGTCGGCGCGCACGTCGGCCGGATCGCCAACGCGCAGTTCGTCAAGCGCGCCACGCAGCATGTGCAGCACGCGCTCGGCAATGTCTTCCTGCAGGCACAGCACGCGCAGCGCCGAGCAGCGCTGGCCGGCGGAGTCGAAGCTGGAGGCCAGCACGTCGGCGACGACCTGCTCGGCCAGCGCGGTGGAGTCCACGATCATCGCGTTCTGGCCACCGGTCTCGGCGATCAGCGGCACGTTGCCGCCGCGCGCGGCGAGGCTGCGGTTGATCAGGGTGGCGACCTCGGTGGAGCCGGTGAACATCACGCCGCGGATGCGGGCGTCGGCCACCAGCGCGGCGCCGACCGTCTCGCCGCGGCCCGGCAGCAGTTGCAGCGCCGCGGCCGGCACACCGGCGGCGTGGAACAGGCGCACCGCGGCGGCGGCGATCAGCGGCGTCTGCTCGGCGGGCTTGGCGATGACCGGGTTGCCGGCGGCCAGCGCGGCGGCGAGCTGGCCGGCGAAGATGGCGAGCGGGAAGTTCCACGGGCTGATGCACAGCACCGGCCCCAGCGCCGGATGGCTGCCATTGTCGAAGCCGCGTGCCTGCTGCGCGTAGTAGCGGCAGAAGTCGACCGCCTCGCGCAGCTCGGCCACCGCGTTGCTCCACGACTTGCCGGCTTCGCGCACGGCCAGCGCCAGCAGGTCGTCGGCCTGCCGTTCGAGCAGTTCGGCGGCGCGCTCGAGGCAGGCAGCGCGTTCGGCCGGCAGCGCGTGGGCCCAGTTGGCGGCGACGGTCGCCGAGGCGGCGAGGGCCGCCTCGACCTCGGCGCCATCGGTCTCGACGACGTGGCCGACGATGTCGTCCTGGTCGGCCGGGTTGGTTACCGTGCGGGCGCGGCTGGCGTCCGGAGCGCCGATGCCCGGGACGATCGGGCCGGCGCGGTGCGTGGTGTCGCGGCTGCGCTGCAGTGCGGCGGCGATGCGGGCCCGCACCGGCTCGCTGGCGAGATCGATGCCCGCCGAATTGACGCGCTGCGCGCCGTAAAGCTCGGCCGACAGCGGAATGCGCGGATGCGGCGTGCCGGCGAGCGCGGCCGCCTGTTCCACCGGATCGGCGATCAGCTCGTCGATCGGCACGCTCTCATCGACGATGCGGTTCACGAAGCTGGTGTTGGCGCCGTTCTCCAGCAGGCGGCGCACCAGGTAGGCGAGCAGGGTCTCGTGGCTGCCGACCGGCGCGTAGATCCGTACCAGGCGATGGCGTTCGGCGTGGCCGACGATCTGGTCGTAGAGCGGCTCGCCCATGCCGTGCAGGCACTGGAACTCGTAGTCGCCAGCGCGCCAGGCGGTACCGCGGGAGGTGTTCTCGGCGTGATGGTAGATCGCCGCCAGGGTGTGGGCGTTATGGGTGGCGAACTGCGGGTAGATCGCGTCGCGTGCGGCGAGCAGCTTCTTCGCGCAGGCGAGGTAGGCGACATCGGTGTAGACCTTGCGCGTATACACCGGGTAGCCGGCGAGGCCGTCGATCTGCGCGCGCTTGATCTCGGCGTCCCAGTAGGCGCCCTTGACCAGTCGCACCATCAGGCGCTGGCCGCTGCGACGCGCGAGGTCGATGACGAAATCGAGCACCCAGGGCGCGCGCTTCTGGTAGGCCTGCACGACGAAGCCCAGCCCCGCCCAGCCGGCGAGCGCGTCGTCCAGCGCCAGCGCCTCGAGCAGGTCGAGCGAGATGTCCAGCCGGTCGGCTTCCTCGGCGTCGATGTTGAGGCCGATGTCGTAGCCCTTGGCCTGCAGGCACAGGGTCCTGAGCTTCGGCAGCAGCTCGGCGAACACCCGCTCGCGCTGCGACCAGGTGTAGCGCGGGTGCAGGGCGGAGAGCTTGACCGAGATGCCGTTGCCGTCTACCACGCCGCGTCCGGCCGAGGCCTTGCCGATGGCGTGGATGGCGCGCTCGTAGTCGCGGAAGTAGCGCTCGGCGTCCTCGGCGGTCATCGCCGCCTCGCCCAGCATGTCGAAGGAGTAGCGGTAGCCCTGTTTCTCGTGCGCGCGGCCGCGCTCGAGCGCTTCGTCGATGTCGCGGCCGGTGACGAACTGTTCGCCCAGCATGCGCATCGCCAGGTCCATGCCCTTGCGGATCAGCGGCTCGCCGCCGCGGGCGACAAGGCGGGTGAGTGCGGCGGACAGGCTGGCCTCGCTGCTGGTCGACACCAGCCGGCCGGTGATCAAGAGGCCCCAGGTCGCGGCATTGACGAACAGCGAGGGGCTGTTGCCGACGTGCGAACGCCAGTCGCCGTCCGACAGCTTGTCGCGGATCAGGCGGTCGGCGGTGGCCTTGTCCGGCACCCGCAGCAGGGCCTCGGCCAGGCACATCAGGGCAACGCCTTCCTGGCTGGACAGCGAGAATTCCTTCATCAGTGCGTCGACGCCGGACGAGCGGCTGCGCTTGGCGCGCAGGCCGGCGACCAGGCTGTGTGCCAGTTCCTGAATCCGCGCTTGCGTGGCGTCGTCGAAACGCGCGGCCTCGACCAGCGGCGGTACGCACTCCGGCTCGGGGCTGCGCCACGCCGCGTCGATGGCGGCGCGCTGGGGCGGTCGCGGGGTGGCCGGCAGGGCGGCGGCAGCCAGGGTGGAGGCGGTGAGCGAGGCGGGGTGATCCACGGCGTGAGACTCCGGCAGGTGTCGGGTGCGGCAGGCCCCGGGCGGGGCTGTCCGATCGGCCGAATTCTTCGCTAAAAACAACAGTTAATGGCTCCAAAATTCGAATCTATACAGTCATAATTCCCGTTCTGAAGCCAAAGCGCAGCCCAAATGGCTGTTGCACTGCAATGGATCGCATCGATTTCAAGATTCTGGCCGAACTGCAGGCCGACGCCCGCCTGTCGATCGTGGAGCTGTCGCGCCGCGTCGGCCTCACCAAGACACCCTGCGCGGAGCGCCTGCGGCGGCTCGAGAAGAGCGGCGTGGTCCGCGGCTACCACGCCGACCTCGACCCCGATGCGATCGGTGCAGGCCATATCGTCGTCGTGCAGGTGCTGCTCACCAGCACCACCGAGCAGGACCTGCGCCGTTTCAACGAGGCGGTGCGGCGTATTCCGGAGATCGAGTCCTGCCACATGATCGCGGGCGACTTCGACTACCTGCTCAAGGTGCGCACGCGGGACATCCATGAATATCGTCGCGTGATGGGCGACCAGATCTCCGGCCTGCCCTGCGTCAAGCAGACGCATACCTACGTGGTCATGGAGGTGGTGAAGGAGGCGCGCAGTCTGCCGCTGAGGCCGCCGGCGGCTTGAGCGCAGACCGGCCTGGCGCCCCGGGGGGCGAGCCGTTCGAGGCGTTGTTCGCAGTCATTGGACGGCCGCGGCCTTGGTGTAACATTCCGGCCAATCCATCCGTCGCCTGCCGGCCGGCAGCGGCTCTTCCAGAGACAGACAATCCATGGTCCCGCACCTCACCACCGCCCTCACCGGGCCGCTGCTCGAGCTGGAGCGCCAGTTCCTCGACAACGCGACCGAAATCGAAAAGTGGTTCCGCAGCCAGTGGCAGGACCACATGCCGCCCTTCTACGGTTCCACCGA
>NZ_JAQVGQ010000137.1 GCF_028696615.1 Immundisolibacter sp.
CGCCGGCGTGCTGATCGGCACGCGCTCGGCGGTGTTCGCGCCGCTGCCGCGCCTGGGTTTGATCGTGGTCGACGAGGAACACGACAGCTCCTACAAGCAGCAGGACGGCTTTCGCTACCACGCGCGCGACATGGCGGTGCTGCGCGCGCGGATCGAAAACCTGCCGGTGCTGCTCGGCAGCGCCACGCCGTCGCTGGAGAGCCTGGCGCAAGCGGAACGTGGCCAGTACCGGGCGCTGCACCTGCACGAGCGGGCCGGCAGCGCGCGGTTGCCGCGGCTCGAGCTGCTCGACGTGCGCCACCAGCGCATGACGGGGCTGGTTTCGCCGGCGCTGGCGGCGGCCATGCGCGATGAACTGGCCGCCGGGCGGCAGGTGATGCTGTTCCTGAACCGCCGCGGTTACGCGCCGGTGCTGCTGTGCCATGCCTGCGGCTGGGTGCCCAAGTGCACGCGCTGCGATGCGCATTACACGCTGCACCGGGCGCGGCGCCTGCTCGTGTGCCACCACTGCGGCAGCGAGCGGCCGGCGCCGACCGCTTGCGGCGAGTGCGGGAGCACCGAGTTGCTGCCGCTTGGCGTGGGCACCGAGCGCATCGAGGCCGATCTGGCCGAGTTGTTTCCGGACCACGCCGTGCTGCGGGTGGACCGCGACAGCACGCGCCGGCGCGGCGCACTCGACGATTACCTGGCCGCCGCCCGCGACGGCCGCGCCGACATCCTGATCGGCACCCAGATGCTGGCCAAGGGCCATCACTTTCCGGCCGTGACGCTGGTTGGCATTCTCGATGCCGATCAGGGCCTGTTCGCGGCGGATTTTCGCGCCACCGAGCGCCTGGCGCAGACCATCCATCAGGTGGCCGGCCGCTGCGGGCGTGGCAGCGAGCCCGGCCGGGTGCTGATCCAGACCCACCAGCCGCAGCATCCGCTGTGGCAGGCGCTGCTGCGCGGCGGCTATGGCGTGTTCGCGCGCGGCCTGCTGGCCGAGCGCGAGGCCGCCGGCTGGCCGCCTTTCAGTCATCTGGCGCTGCTGCGCGCCGAGGCGGTGGGCGCCCAGGAGGCGCTGTGGTTCCTCGGCGAGACGCTGTCGCTGGCGGCCGAATTCGGCCACGCCGGCGTCGAGCTGCTGGGCCCGGTGCCGGCGCCCAGCCCCAAGCGCGCCGGGCGCTACCGCGCGCAGCTGCTGCTGCAGGCGCGCCGCCGCGCGCCGCTGCACCAGTTGCTGCGCCGCTGGCTGCCGGCCATCGCCCAGCTGCCGGCGGCGCGCCAGGTGCGCTGGTCGCTGGACGTGGACCCGGTGGATACCTATTGATTGATTGAGGCTGAAAAATTCCGTCCCTGGAATGTTTCGGCTCGCCGCGGCGCGCGCCCTCAGAGTTTGTGAAGAAATGCGCGTGCTGCGCATTTCTTGCGTCGCCCGTCCGGTACACGCCCGGACGTGCTCGCGCGAATCAAGCCCTTGCGGGCTCGATTCGCGTCCGGCCATTCCTGGCCGGCCTCGGAGCTTGAAAAATTCACAAGCCCTCAGGCATCCGCCAGCAGCAGCAGCGGGTCTTCCACCGCGGCCAGGATAGGCTGCATGAAGCGCAGCGCCGTCACGCCGTCGATCAGCCGGTGGTCGTAGGACAGTACGAGATTCAGGCGGCGCTGGATTTCGATGCGGCTGTCGTCCACCACTACGGGTTCGCTGCGCACCCGGCCCATGCCGAGGATGGCCACCTGCGGCGGGTTGATGATGGGCGTGCCGAAAATGTCCTGCCCGCCGTGGCTGCCCCAGTTGCTCAAGGTAAAGGTGGCGCCGCGCAGTTCGTCCGGCCCCAGACGCCGTTCGCGGGCGCGGTTGGCCAGATCCTCGATGGCGTTCGACAGCTCGAGCACGCTCATCCGGTCCGCGTCGCGGATCACCGGCACCACCAGGCCGGCGTCGGTGTAGGCCGCAAAACCGATGTGGTAGTAGTGCTTTTCGATCACTTCCAGCGTGTCGTCGTCGAGGCTGGCGTTGAACTGCGGCATGGCCTTCAGCGCCGGGATCAGCGCCTTGATCAGCAGCGCCACGAACGACACGCGCGTGCCGGTATGGGCCGACAGGCGCTTGCGGGCCGCCTCGAAGGCGGCGGCGTTGACGGCAAAGCCGGTGGTCGCCTGCGGCACGCGGGCGGCGCGGCTCATGCTGTCGTACATGGCCTTGGCGATGCCGGTAAGACGCCAGCGTTTCTCGCCGCCGGCTGGCGCGGGGGAGGGCGCGTGCGCCGGTGCGGCCGGGCGCGCGGCGGCGTCGATGTCCGCGCGCAGCACCCGGCCCTTGGGGCCGCTGCCGGTGATGGCGGCCAGATCCACCCCCCGCTCGCGCGCGTAGCGGCGGGTGCTGGGCGCGGCGCGCACGGGGCCGGTGGGCGCCGGCGGTGGTTCGGGCGCGACCGCCGGGGCGGGTGTCGACAGGGCCGCGGCGTGCTTGTCGCCGGCGAACTGCTGCGCCGGTGGCCGGTCGGTGTCGAATACCGCCAGCAGCTCGCCGACCTTGAGGGTGTCGCCCGGTGCGGCGGCCAGGCGCTCGACCCGGCCGTCGCAGGGGGCCGGGATTTCCACTACCGCCTTGTCGGTCTCGATGGTGCACAGCACGTCGTCCTCGCGCACCGTCTGCTGCGGCGCCACGCGCCACTCGACCAGCGCGGCCTCGGTGATGCCTTCGCCGACGTCCGGCAGGCGAAACTCAAAGCGCATCGTCGGTTCTCCTCAGGGTATGTGAAGAAATGCGCGTCCTGCGCATTTCTTGCCTCGCCCGTCCGGTACACGCCCGGACGGGCTCACGCGAATCAAGCCCTTACGGGCTCGATTCGCGTCCGGCCATCCCTGGCCGGCCTGAGAGCTTGAAAAATTCACAAGCTCTCAGAATTTGTATTGCAGCACCGACTCGATGCCGTAGCGCACGCGCCGCGCGTCGGGCAGGTAGAAGTCCTCGGTCTGGTTTTCCGGGAAGTGCACGTCGAAGGCCGTCACCCGCCGCACCGGCGCCTTGAGACAATCGAACACGTGCTCGTTGACCAGCGCCGACAGCTCCGCGCCCAGGCCCAACGTGCGCCGCGCCTCGTGCACGATCACGCAGCGCCCGGTGCGGCGCACGGAATGGAGGATGGTCGGCACGTCGAGCGGCGCCAGCACGCGCAGGTCGATGAGCTCAGCATCCACGCCCATCTCGTCGATGGCCTGCTGCGCCACATGCACCATGGCGCCCCAGGCCAGCACCGTGACCTCGCGGCCCTCGCGCGCCACCCGCGCCTGGTCGAGCGGCAAGGTGTAGGGCGCGTCCGGCACCGGTTCGCGAAACGCCCGGTACAGGCGGCTGTGTTCCAGGAACACCACCGGATCGTCGCAGCGGATGGAGGCGGCCAGCAGGCCCTTGGCCTCGGCCGGCGTGCTCGGGCACACCACGCGCACGCCCGGCGTGTGGATCAGGTAGGACTCGGTCGATTCCGAATGGAACTGCAGCGGCTTGATGCCGCCACCGAACGGCGTGCGGATGGTCATCGGCACCGAAAACTGCCCGCCCGAGCGCTCGCGCACGTTCGACATCAGGCACACGAACTGCCCGAACGCGTTGTACAGAAACCCCAGAAACTGGATTTCCACCACCGGCCGCTCGCCGCGCATGGCCATGCCGACCGCCGCGCCGACGAGGCCGTTTTCCGACAGCGGTGTGTCGATCACGCGCTCGCCGCCGAAGGCGTCGTACAGCCCTTCAGTCGCGCGGAACACGCCGCCGATGGGGCCGATGTCGTAGCCCATCACCCGCACCGCAGGATCGCGGGCCAGCTCGCCGCGCAGCGCCGCGTTGACCGCCTGCACCAAATTGAGATCAGTGGTGCCGCTCACGACAGGGCCTCCGGGTCGATGCTGGTGTAGGGGTTCAGGCCGTTCAGCTCGGCGGCCAGCTCGCGCTGCTGCAGGCGCAGTGACCAGCCGGGATCGCCCTGCAGATGATTCTCGAATAGGGTCATCGGGTCCGAGCGCGGAATGGCCAGCGCGCGCGCCGCGGCGGCCTGCACCTCGGCCAGACACTCGGCCTCGTACTGCTCGCGCAGTGCGTCCGTGTAAAGGCCGCGGGCGGCCAGATACGCCTCGAAGCGCAGGCGCGGGTCGAACTGCTTCCAGCGCTCGGCGAGCGTCTGGTCGCGGTACACCTCGGCGCTGTCGGACGTGTTGTGGTCCACCACGCGGTAGGTGACCGCCTCGATCAGCGTGGGGCCGCCGCCGCCGCGCGCCCGGTCCACCGCCTCGCGGGTTTTCTGGTACATGGCCAGCACGTCGTTGCCGTCCACCCGCTCGCCGGGCAGGCCGTGCGCCAGCGCCTTGTGGGCAAAGGTGGGCGCCGCGTGCTGGCGGTGCGCCGGGGTCGAGATGGCCCACTGGTTGTTGTGCACCACCACCACCAGCGGCGCCTTGAACACGGCAGCGAAGTTGAGCGCGTCGTGAAAATCGCCCTCGCTGGTCGAACCCTCGCCGGTGAAGGCCAGCGTCACGATGTCGCGCTGGTTGAAGCGATCGGCCATGGCCGAGCCGGCGGCGTTCAGCACGTTGGTGCCGAGGATCACGCCATACGGCGTGAAGGTGACGCCGGGTTCGCGCTCGAGCGGCAGGTGCTCGGCGATCGTTTCCGGCGCGCCGCCGCGCAGGATGGCGAGCGTGCGGTCCATGGGCACGCCCCAGTACAGGTGCGCCGCGAACTGCCGGTAGGACGGAAAGCACCAGTCGCCTTCCCGCAGCGCCGCCGCGGCGCCCAGACCCACCGCCTCCTCGTAGGTGGACTGCGCGGTCACGCTCAGCTCGCCGCGCCGCTGCATGCGGATGGTGTGCGTCTCGTAGGCGCGTGTGAGCACCAGCGTGCGGTACATGCGCAGCAGCGTTTGGTCGTCGAGGTCCGGCGCGGTGCCGACCAGGCGGCCGTCCGGCGCCAGAATGCGAAAAAAATCCTCATCCGGGGCCTGCTCGGCCCACTTGTGCTGTCCCATGGCTGTCTCCTCGACCGCCGGCCCGTGCGACCGGCCGGCCTATAATGCCACCGCACTTCTGCGGCGCCCGCGCCGCGCCATTCGCAAGGACGAAACATGATCGACTCGCCGCTGCTGCCGCACCTGGACGCCTACATCGACGGTCGCTGGACCCAACCCGCCTCGGGCAAGACCTTCAAGGTCATCAACCCGGCCACGGGCGATCACCTCGCCGACGTCGCCGCGCTGGCGCGCGAGGAGGTGATCGCCGCCATCGAGGCCGCCAAAAAGGCGCTGCGCACGCCGTCGAGCTTCGAGCAGCGCCACGCCTGGCTCACCGGCATCGCCAAGGCGCTGCGCGAGCATCGCGAGGAAATCGGCCGCATCCTGTGCCTGGAGCACGGCAAGACCTGGAAGGAAGGCGCCGGCGAGGCCGACTACGCGGCCGGCTTTTTCGCCTACTGCGCCGAGCACCTGGACCTGCTGAAGCCACGCACGCTCGACGAGAAACCCCGCGGTTGCACCTGGACCGTGCAGTACCGCCCGGCCGGCGTGGTGGGCCTGATCGTGCCGTGGAACTTCCCGATCGGCATGATCGCCAAGAAGCTGTCGGCCGCCATTGCGGCGGATTGCGCCAGCATCGTGAAGCCCGCCTCCAAGACGCCGCTGACCATGCTGGCGCTGTTCACGATCCTGGACCGCATCGTCAAGCTGCCGGCCGGGCGGGCGAATCTCGTGATGGGCTCGGCCGGCATGATCGGCGACACGCTGCTGAGTCACCCGGACGTGGCGGTGGTGAGCTTCACCGGCTCCACCGAAGTCGGCCGCGAGCTGATCGAGAAGAGCGCGCCGCAGGTCAAGCGCCTGACGCTGGAACTCGGCGGCAACGCGCCGTTCATCGTGTTCGAGGACGCCGATCTCGACCACGCCGCCGACCAGCTCATGCTGAGCAAGTTCCGCGGCAACGGCCAGACCTGCGTGTGCGCCAACCGCGTGCTGGTGCAGCGCCAGGTGGCCGACGCGTTCGTGGACAAGGTGGTCGAGCGCGTGAAGAAGCTCAAGCTCGGCAACGGCATGGAGCCCGACACCGACATCGGCCCGCTGGTGGACCGCGCCGGCTACGAGAAGGTGCGCCAGCACGTGGAAGACGCCGTGGCCAAGGGCGCCAAGCTGCTGGTCGGCGGCGGCGCCAAGCCGCTCGACACCGAATGGGGCGGTTTCCACCCGCCGACGGTGGTGCGCGGGCTCACGCGCGACATGCTGTGCTGGCGCGAGGAAACCTTCGGCCCGCTGGCGCCGGTGGGCGAGTTCGAGACCGAAGCGCAGGTGATCGAGATGGCCAACGACACCGAGTTCGGTCTCGCCGCCTACGTGTTCACGCGCGACGAGGCGCGCGCCCAGCGCGTCATCGCCGGCCTGCAGTTCCAGCACATCGGCTGGAACACCGGCTCCGGTCCGACGCCGGAGGCGCCGTTCGGCGGCATGAAACAGTCCGGCTTCGGCCGCGAGGGCGGCGCCGAGGGCATCTACGAGTTTGCCGAGGCGCAGACGATTCCGCGCGGCGCGTAAACGCCGCTCGAGGGGACGGACGACTGGCGTGCGGGTGCGCGCCGGTCCTCTTCAGCCGCCCTCGGCCAGGCGCAGGATGTGCTCCCACGCCGCCGCCGGCACCGGCATCACCGACAGCCGGTTGCCGCGCCGGACCAGCGGCAGCTCGATGAGCGCCGGGTCGGCGCGCAGTTCGGCCAGCGACACCAGGCGCGGCAGCTTGCGCACCAGGCGCACGTCCACCATGAACCAGCGCGGATTGTCCGGCGTCGAGGCAGGGTCGTAGTACTTGCTTTCCGGGTCCCAGGCCGTGTGGTCCGGGTAGGTCTCGCGCACCACCTCGACGATGCCGACGATGCCCGGCGGGTCGCAGTTGGAATGATAGAAAAACGCCTGATCGCCAAGGCGCATGGCGCGCATGAAATTGCGCGCCTGGTAGTTGCGCACGCCGTCCCAGTGCTCGGTGGCGTCCGGTCTGGCGGCCAGATCGTCGATGCCGAACACGTCCGGTTCGGACTTGAACAGCCAGTAGTTCACGAGGCGGCCTTCTTGTGACCGATGCGGCTTTCGGTGCCGGCGCGAAGGCGCTGGATGTTCTCCCGATGCCGCCAGGTGAGGATCACGGCGATCAGCGCCGTGGCGAGCACCAGCGCCGGCTGGCGCGTCCACAGCAGGGTGTAGACCGGCGTCACACCCACCGCCACCAGCGCCGCCAGCGACGAGTAGCGCGTCAGCGCCGCGGTGGCCAGCCAGGTCAGGCAGGTGGCGATGCCGACCGGCGGGCTCATGGCCAGCACCACGCCGAGCGTGGTGGCCACTCCCTTGCCGCCGGCAAAGCCAAAATAGAGCGGGTACAAATGCCCCAGAAAGGCCGCGAACATGACCGC
>NZ_JAQVGQ010000138.1 GCF_028696615.1 Immundisolibacter sp.
CTATGAACGCACCCTCACCCGCCAGTGGCGAGGCCACCCCTGCGCCGGTAGAGCTGGTCACGGCGCCGCCGTCGCCGCTGCGGCGCTTGCTGCGCATCCTGCGCGCGCTGTGGCCGCCGCTGGTGCTGGGCCTGGTCGGCTGGTTCGGCTGGCACGACCTGCGCGCGCTCGACCTGCAGGCGCTGCATCGGGTGGTGACGGGCCTGCACGACTGGGACCTCATCGAGCTGCAGCTGCTGGCGGCAATCCCGGTGCTCGCCATGTGCGGCTACGACCTGCTGCTGAACCGCTGGCTCGGCATCAACCTGCCGGTGCGGCGGGTGCTGCGCTACGCCTGGCCGGCCTGCACGCTGGCCAACCTGGTCGGCCTGTCCGGCATGACCGGCTCCGGCATCCGTTACCTGGCGCTGTCGCGCGAGGGCGTGGCCGGACGCACCGTCGCCGCCTACGCCGGCGTGCAGCTGCTGGCCATCCCGCTCGGGCTCGGGCTGCTGGCCGCGGCGGCACTGGTGATCGCGCTGCGCCAACACCTACCGCTACCACTGCCGGGCCTGTTGCCGCAATTGCTGCTGGCGGGATTCGTCGCCTACGTGCCGGGGTTTTTCATCATCACCGGCAGCGGCACGCTGCATCGGCGCTTTCTGCGTGACCTGCCGCCGCTGACCGCCGGCCTGCGCCTGCAGCTGACCGCCGCCTCGCTCGGCGAGTGGGGGCTGGCGCTCATGGTGCTGTGGCTGGCGCTCGCTCTGGCCGGCGTGCCGACCACGCCGCAGGAGCTGACGCTCGCCTTCGCGCTGGCCGCCACCGCCGGTATCGCCAGCCAGGTGCCGGGCGGCCTTGGCGTGCTGGACGGCACGCTGCTGCTGATCCTGCGCGGCATGGGCCAGCCGGCCGAGGGCGTGCTGGCCGGCATCCTGCTGTTCCGCCTCTGCTACTACGTGGTGCCGGCGCTGCTCGGCCTGGCGCTGGGCGCCTACCTGTTCATCCCGGACGAGAACATTTTCGTGCGCCTGCTGCGCCGCGCCGAGGCGCATCCGCTGCTCGGCGTGCTGCGCCTGCCGGTGGAGCTGCTGGGCTCGGTCGGCGTGCGCCTGCTCGGTTACCTCACCTTCCTGGCCGGCGTGGTGCTGCTGGTGTCGGCCGCCTACCCGACGCTGGCCGATCGCGGCGATGTGCTGCACACCTACCTGCCACGGATCGTCACCGAGAGCTCGCACCTGTTGTCGGTGGTCGCCGGCGTGGTGCTGCTGGCGCTGTCGCGCGGCATCGCCGGCCAGGTACGCAGCGCCTATCGCCTGACGCTGGCGGTGCTGCTGGCCGGCGCCGCGCTGAGTCTGGCCAAGGGTCTCGACTACGAGGAAGCCAGCTACCTGCTGGCGCTGTGGGCGGTGCTGCGCACGCAGCGCCGGCGCTTCGACCGCGACGCCTACCCGCTGCTGTCGCGGCGCAACCTGCTGTGGCTGGCGGCGCTGCTGGCGGCGCTCACCGGTTATGTGTGGCTCGGCCAGACGCTGTACGGCGATGAACCCTGGGCGGCGCACCTGCTGCATTTCTCGCCATCGGCACAGGCCCCTCGTTTCGCCCGCGGCGCGCTGGCGGCGCTGCTGACGGCCATCGGCATGCTCGGCTGGCTGGCGTTCGCCATGCCGCGACCGCGCCTGGCCCTGCCGGATGCCGCCGCGCTCGAGCAGGCGCGCGCTTTCTATCTCGCCCACGGCGGGCATGAGTTCGCGCACCTGACGCTGCTCGGCGACAAATATCTTTTTTATGCACCCGACGGCAAGGCGCTGATCGCCTACGGCGCCATCCGCAACCGCCTGGTGGCGCTGGGCGACCCGGCCGGCGAGCCGGCGGCCGTCGAGGACGCGGTGCTGGCGTTTCGGCAGTTCGCCAACCGCTACGGCTGCGTGCCGGTGTTCTACGAGGTCGGTGAGAACAACCTGCACCTCTATCACGACCACGGCTTTGGCTTGTTCAAGCTTGGCGAGCAGGCGCTGGTGCCGGTGGCGCAGTTCTCGCTACGCGGTAAAAAGCGCGACGACCTGCGCGCGGCGGTCAACCGCGCCACGCGCGAGGGTCTCGAGTTCGCGATCGTCGAGCCACCGTTCGACGACGCGCTGTGGGGCGAGCTGAAAACGGTGTCGGACCAGTGGCTGGGCGGCAAGACGGCCGAGAAAGGCTTCTCACTCGGCCGCTTCGACCGCGCCTATCTGTCGTGGGCACCGATCGCCGTGGTGCGCCGGCAGGGCCGGGTGGTCGCCTTCGCCAGCCTGATGCCCGACTACCGCCACCAGCAGGAGCTCAGCATCGACCTCATGCGCCACGCCAACGATGCGCCGTCCGGCTGCATGGATTTTCTGTTCGTGCGCCTGATCGAGTACGCCCGCGATACCGGCCATGCTTGGTTCAACCTCGGCATGGCACCGCTGGCCGGCGTCGGCGAGAACCCGTTCGCGCGCCCGAGCGAGCGCCTGGCGCGCCTCGCCTACGAGTACGGCAACCGCTTCTACAACTACAAGGGCCTGCGCAGCTACAAAGAGAAATTCCAGCCGGTGTGGCGCGGCGCCTACCTGGCCTACCCGTACCGGATGTCGCCGCAGCTATTGCTGGTGGACATCGCCGCGCTGATCGCCGGCGGCTACCGGCGCGTGCTGACCGCCGGCTGATGGCGGCGACCGGCTTGGGACGGCTGGCGCTGCGCTGGCTGGCGGTCGGGCTGCTGCTGCTCGATGCCGCCTGCTCGGCGCGCCTGCCGGCGGCGCAAACCCTGCACAGCGACGACTGGGGCGACTATGCGGTCCAGCCGCCAGCCGGCGCGGCCACGCGCCTGGCGTTCGTGTTCGGCGCCGCACAGGACAGCCGCCTCGACGCGGTGGTCGGCGCGCTGGCCGCCCGCGGCGCGCTGGTGGCGCGCATCGACCCCGTGCGCTTCGCCGCCGGCGTCGCCGACCGCGACGAGCGCTGCCTGGATCTGGCCGGCATCGTCAACTGGCATGCCAATTATCTTGGCCGGCGCTTTGCGCTGGCCGATCTGGACCCGCCGCTGCTGGTCGGCGCCGGCGACGGTGCGGGACTGGTCTATGCGCTGCTGGCGCAGGCGCCGCCGCTGACCTTCGCCGCCGCCGTGAGCGAACCGCCACCGCCACGCCTTGGCATGCCCAAGGCGCTGTGCGGCGTGTCCGGCGCCCCGGACCGCCGCGGCACGCTGCAGTTGCACGCCGCTGCCATCGCCACGCCATGGACGCTGAGCGGCGCGGCGCCCGACGATGCGCTGCTGGCCGCCGTGCGCGCCAAGAACCCGCCGGATCGGCTGCGCAGCACCGACGCACCGCTGCTGGCGGCCGTCACCGACACCTTCGACGCGCTCGAGGCGCCAAACCGCCAGCCGGCATCGGTGGCCGATCTGCCGCTGGTCGAGCTGCCGGCCGCCCGGCCGAGTGACGCGCTGGCGGTGATCTACTCCGGCGACGGCGGCTGGCGCGACATCGACAAAACCATCGGCGGCCTGCTGGCCAGGGCCGGCATCGGCGTGGTGGGCGTCGATTCGGTGCGCTATTTCTGGCACCGGCGCAGTCCCGAGCAGACCGCGGCGGATCTCACGCGCATCCTCGACCACTACCGCGCCGCCTGGGGCAGCCGGCGGGTGGCGCTGATCGGCTACTCGTTCGGTGCCGACATCTTGCCGTTCGCCTACAACCGCCTGCCGGCCGAGCAGCAGGCCCGCGTGCAGACGCTGGCGCTGCTGGCACCCGGCCGCGGCGCCGATTTCGAAGTGTCGGTTTCCGGCTGGCTGGGTGGACACACCGCCACCGAACAGCCGACGCTGCCGGAGCTGGCGCGCATCCCGCCGGCCAAGGTGCTGTGCGTGTACGGCGCCAGGGAGCGCGCCGACAGCCTGTGCACGGCGCCGGGCGTGGGCGCCATCACGCGCCTGAAGCGCCCGGGCGATCATCACTTCGATCGCCGCTACGGCATCATCGCCGACGCCATCCGCGACCATTTCGAGGCGACGGAGGCACGCGGCGGCAAAGACGTGCCGAAAAATTCCGGCCGTCAGGGACGCGCTGATTGATTCAGCGCGTCCCGCCCGAAGCGGGATGCACCGACCTGAATCGCGGGCGCACCATTGAGTCACGGGCACCGCGCGGGCGTGTACCGCGCCGCAGCGGGCCGAGAAACCCAGGGACGGGAGTTTTCAGACGTTCCTCAAGGTCCCGGGGTAGCGGTCGGGCCGGTCGCCTGCTCGATGGCGCGCTGCACCTGCGCGCGCAGCGGCGAGTCCGGCGGCAACTGCTCGAGCAGGCGACGCCAGTAGTCGCGCGCCTCATCCGGCCGGCCGTCGCGCTGCGCCGCCTGCCCCAGCACCCACAGCGCCGAGCCGTTGTCCGGCGCCACCTGCAGCAATTGGCGGTAGAGCTCCACCGCCCGGGCGCTCGGCTGCTCGGGATCGAGCGCGTACTCGGCGCCGGCGTAGGCGGCCAGCACCTCCGGCCGCTGCGGGTCGAGTCGGTGGGCGCGGGCATAGGCGTCGCGGGCGCCGGCACGATCGCCCTGCACGCTGCGCACGAAGCCCAGGCGCACCCAGGCGCGCGGATCGTCCGGGGCGCTGCGGGCGGCCGCCTCGACCGCCGCCATCATGGCGGCGATGCCTTCCGGCGGCGCCACGCCGGGCTCGGCCGCGTCGGCGTAGCCCTCGAGGATGGTCAGATCGTCCGGCGCCAGGCGCGCGGCGCGATCGTATGCCCGGCGCGCATCGGCCGGCCGGCCGAGCACCACGTATGAGCGGCCGAGGCGCTTCCAGCCCTCGACGTCGTCCGGCTGCTCGGCCAGACGCGCCTCGAGCCGCGCCACCATGGCCGCCGGGTCCACTGGCGCACCGGCCAGCGGCGCGCCGCGCATGCCGTCGAGCGCCTGCCAGAACGGGCCCTGCACATACACGTACAAGCCCACCGCCGCGGCCGGCACCAGCACCAACACCGCCAGCGCAACCGGCCACGACGTGCGCGCCGGGCCCGGCGTCGCCGGCACTGCCGCCGTGCCATCCAAAGCCGCGAGCTCGGCCAGCAGCCGCTGGCGCTCGTCGGCGAAGCTCGCCTCATCCAACACACCCTCGTCACGGGCGCGGCTGAGCTCGGCCAGACTCGCGTGCAAGCGGGCGCGGCGGGCGGCCAGGCCGTCACCGGCCGGCTGCGGGGCGCGCAGGCGCAGCACCAAAAAAGCCACCGCCAACACCGCCACGATGGCGATCGATACCAGCGCCGTCATGACCGCTCCGCACTGCGCACGCGTCGGCGCAGGTAGAAAAAAGCCCCGCCGCCGGCGAGCGCCAGGATCGCCAGCGGCGCCCACCACAGCGGCGCGCCCGAGCCGTGCCGCGGCGGCTCCATGAGCACGAAATCGCCATACCGGGCCCGGAAGTAGGCAACGATCTCGGCCTCGCTGCGGCCGGCGGCGAGCTGCTCGGCGATCAGCCGGCGCATGTCCTGCGCCAGCTCTGCGTTCGATTCGGCCACCGACTGGTTCTGGCACACGGCGCAGCGCAGCTTGGCGGCGATGTCGAGCACCTGCCGCTGCTGCGGGTCTTCGCCCACCACCTCGGCGCGCAGCGCCGGTGCCAGCACCAGCAGCGCCATCAGAATCCTGCGCATCAGCTCACCCCGAACAGGCGCTTGAGGTAATCCCGCAGCCCATCCGGGTCGAGCGGCCCCACATGCTTGGCCAGCACCGTACCGTCGGCGGCCACGAAAAACGTCTCCGGCACCCCATACACGCCCAGCTCGATGCCGGCCCGCCCCTCGGGATCGAAAAACGACCAACGGTAGGGGTTGCCGCGCTCGGCCAGCCAGGCCGCCGCCGGCTCCTGCTTGTCGCGGTAATCGAGCCCGATGAAGGCCACCCGGTCGCCGAACTGCCGCGCCGCCGCCACCACCACCGGATGCTCGATCGCGCAGGACTCGCACCACGACGCCCACACGTTGATGACCATCGGCCCACCCTGCCCGGCGCTGGCCAGATCGACCGGACGCCCATCCAGCGTCTGCCCGGCGATCGACGGCAGCGGCTTGCCGATCAGCGGCGAAGGAATCTGCTTGGGGTCGTGCCGCAGGCCCAGGGCCAGGGCCGCCAACAGCAACACCAGGGCGGGCAGCAGGAGCAGGCGCCAAACTTTCATGAAGGGTTTGAAAATGGATGCGGCGTAGACACGTCATTATGCCGGTGCCGACCGCGACCCACGCGCCACCGACCGACGCTCAGCATAATGAGCATGATCAGTCGCCGCGGCGCCGGACACACCTAAACTGCGCCGCGTCGCTTGCACTGCCGCTCCTAAGGAGGACATCACCATGTCGAAGCCCCGCTTGCGCGCCATCGTCGTCACCGGCCTGGTGGCGGCCCTGATCAGCGGCTGCGCCACCAACCCGGAAACCGGCCAGCGCGAGATGACCAAGACCGGCAAAGGCGCCGCCATCGGCGCGGCGGCCGGCGCCGTGCTCGGTGGCATCAGCGGCGGCGACCGCGGCCAGCGGGCGGCCATCGGTGCCGCGGCCGGGGCCGCCATCGGCGCCGGCATCGGCAAGTACATGCAGAACCAGGAAGAAAAACTGCGCCAGCAGACCGCCGGCAGCGGCGTCGAGGTATCACGCCAGGGCGACAACGTGATCCTGAACATGCCCAGTCACGTGACCTTCGCCACCGACAGCGCGCAGATTTCACCTGCCTTCCAGAGCACCCTCGATCAGGTGGCCGCCACCATCGTCGAGTACAAGGACACCCGCGTGCAGATCGCCGGCCACACCGACAGCACCGGCTCGGAAAGCTACAACCAGCAGCTGTCCGAACGTCGCGCCCAGGCGGTGGCCGACTACCTGGCCAGCCGCGGCGTCGACCGCGCGCGCCTGAGCACCGTCGGCTACGGCGAAACCCGCCCCATCGCCACCAACGAGACGCCCGAGGGGCGCCAGCAGAACCGGCGCGTCGAGATCGTCCTTAGCCCGACCGCCGGCGGCTGAGAGCGTGTGGATTTTGCGAGCCGTCGGGCCGGCCTGGGATGACCGGACGCGAATCGACCACGTCCGGGCGTGTACCGGACGTGGACGTGCGACGCAAGACACGCGCATGTCTTCGCAAACCCTGGGGGGTCGGTAGCGCGCCCGGCGTCGACCGGCTTCAGCGCCACATCGACACCCCGACCGCCGCCAGCAGCTCGGCCGTTTCGTACAGCGGCAGCCCCATCACGCCCGAATAGCTGCCTTCCAGATGGCGGATGAAAGCCGCCGCCCGGCCCTGGATGGCATACGCGCCGGCCTTGTCGAGCGGCTCGCCGGTGGTGCAGTAGGCGGCGATCTCGTCCGCCGCCAGCGGCCGGAACGTGACGCGACTCTCGCTCAGGCGCAGCTCGTG
>NZ_JAQVGQ010000139.1 GCF_028696615.1 Immundisolibacter sp.
GGGCACGCTGTCGCTCGACGGCGCCTATTTCCGCAGCCTGGACGAGCACGGCGAGCCCCAGCCGGCGCCGCGCCTGGCCAAGTCCGGCGAGGTGCCGATGCTCACCCAGCGCCGCGCCGACGGCCGGGCGGTGAGCTTTTTCGGTGACCTGCACCCGAGCTTCGCCGGCAACGTGGTCAAGGCTATGGCGAGCGCCAAGCGCGGCTATCCGGTGATCAGCCGCCTGCTGGCTGCGCGCGCGCCGGCCAGCGCCGAGATCGCTGCCGATTTCCACGCCCGGATGCATGGCCTGCTGCGGGCGCGCGTGGAGCGTGTCGAGCGCCTCACGCCCACCATCGTCGAAGTCGTCCTGCACGCGCCGCTGGCCGCGCAGCGCTTCGAGCCGGGGCAGTTCTACCGCCTGCAGAACTTCGAGACGCTGGCCCGGCGCGACGCCGACACCACGCTCGCCATGGAGGGCCTGGCGCTCACCGGCGCCTGGGTGGACCGCGAGCGGGGTCTGGTGGCGCTGATCGTGCTGGAAATGGGCGGCTCGTCGGACCTGTGCGCGCACCTCGAACCGGGCGAGCCGGTGGTGCTGATGGGCCCGACCGGCGCACCGACCGAGATTCCAACCAACGAGACCGTGCTGCTGGCCGGCGGCGGGCTCGGCAACGCGGTGCTGCTGTCCATCGGCAAGGCGCTGCGGGCGGCGGGCTCGCGCGTCGTCTACTTCGCCGGCTACAAACACGCCGCCGACCGCTACCGCGTGGCGGACATCGAAGCCGCCGCGGATGTGGTGGTGTGGGCCTGCGACGAGGCACCCGGCTTCGCGCCGGGCCGCGCGCAGGACCGGGCGTTCACCGGCAACATCGTTGCCGCCATGCAGGCGTATGCCGCAGGCGAACTCGGGCAAACGCCGATCGCGCTGGACCAAGTCGACCGCATCATCGCCATCGGCTCCGATCGCATGATGGCCGCCGTGGCCGCCGCCCGCCACGGCGTGCTGAGACCCTACCTCAAGGCCCACGTCGCCATCGGTTCCATCAACTCGCCGATGCAGTGCATGCTCAAGGAAATCTGCGCCCAGTGCCTGCAGGGCCGGCGCGATCCGACCACCGGCCGGCCGCTGGCGCCGGTGTTCACCTGCTTCAACCAGGACCAGCCGCTGGACGAGGTGGACTTCGCCTGCCTGGGTCAACGCCTGCGCCAGAACGGCGTGCAGGAAAAGCTCACCGCGCAGTGGCTCGACCGCAGCCTGCGGCGACTGGGGTTGCGCGCGGCGGTGTGAGGCTGGCCGGCGCGCTGGATTGGCCAGTCAGGGGCTTGGGGAGCGGATCGTGGCACGCCACGCGGCCCCGGTAGCACAGCCCGGCTGGAACGCCATTGGCCCGCAACAGTGCCGCCAGCAGATGGCTCTTGGCGTAGCAGCAGCCCGTGCCGTGCCGCAGCAGGTCGGATGCGCGGCAGGTCACCGGTTCAGGCGACAGGCCCAGCTATGACGACGACAACCGATCACAAGTCTTCGTCGCCGATGCCGGCGACCTTCATCAGGCGGCGCAGCAGGCCGGTTTTGAGCGGGGTGTTGCCATGGATGGGCACGGAAATCCGCTCCACGCTTCCGGCCTTGGCATAAATGTGATGGCTCCCGTTGACCCTCCGCAGCTCCCAGCCCTTGCGTTCAAGCAGCCTGGCGAAGTCCTTGCCGGAACCGGCTTCACACCGCGATCTCGCGCACCTTGTCCTTCGACGTGAGGGGAACGTCCTCGAGGTCCACCGACAGGCAGCCATCGACCGCCTCGTAGAGGTTGGCGAGCAACTCATCGAAGGTCTCGCCCTGCGTGGCGCAGCCGGGGATGGCGGGCACTTCGGCCCAGTAGCCGCCTTCTTCTGCTTCGTGAACGATTACTTTCAGCTTCATGGCATCACCAAATGGATCGATGGCAGTCCGTTCCAATGCTCTGCCGCTGGCAGTTCAGCTTCGCCGAGCCAGCCCCGCTGCAGCGCGGTGGGCAGTGCCTGCGCTTGAACGTGGTTTTTCGCGGCTGAAGCCGCTCCTACGAGGGCTGTGGGCAGCGGCTCGGATCGGGCGGGCGTTGTCCTGTAGGAGCGGCTTCAGCCGCGAACGGCCGGCTCACCACATCAGATCGTCCGGCACCGGGTAGTCGGCGTACGGGTCGGGCTCGGCCGGGGTCTGCGCCGGCGCTGTGTCCGGACGGTTCAGCACCAGCACGGCGGCCGGGTCGCGCTCGGCGATGCGCTCGGCGACGTCCGGCGTCACCAGCTCGAAATTACGCCCCAGGCGCACCACCGCCAGGCGGCCGTCCACCACCTGCCGGCGCTGCGCCTCGTGCAGGTAGATCTTGCGAATCTTGCCGGCCTCGACGAACTGGTAGGCCGCCTCGCCGCCCTTGCGGTCGATGCGGTTGCTCTCGATGAGCTGGCGCACCTGCGCCTGGCGCTCCTTGCGCTCGCGCTGTTCCTGCTGCTGGCGGTTGCGTTCGCGGTCGGCGTCCTGCTTTTTCTGCTGTGCCTGGCGCTGCTGCGCGCTGGCGGCCGCGCCGCGGCGGTCTTCGCCGCGCTTGTGGCGGTCGCCCTTCTTGATCTGCTCGGCGGTCGCAAGACCGGCCTTTATCAGTTGCTGCTGAAGAAGGTTGGCCATGTTGTCGAGTCCTTGTGTGTTGATTCGCTGTCAGGCCGCCGCAAAACCCTTGCCGGCAGCGAACTGCGCGCACTGGTTCAGCGCCGCCAGCATCATGGCGTGACTGGCAATGCCTTTGCCGGCGATGTCGAAGGCGGTGCCGTGGCCGACCGTCATGAACAGGTACGGCATGCCGATGAAGCCGCCGCAGTTACCCTCGAAACCCCAGGTCTTGAGCGCGATGTGGCCCTGGTCGTGGCACATAGCGACCACCACGTCGTAGCGGCCGTCGATGCAGTGCCGAAACACCGTGTCCGGCGAAATCGGCCCGGCCACGTCGATGCCGTCCGCGCGCGCCCGCGCCACGCCCGGGGTGATGGCGGCGTCCTCCTCCGGGCCGTGGGCGTGCGGGTTCAGACCCGCCACGCCGATGCGCGGGTTTGCGACACCCCAGCCGCGCAGCGTGTCGTGCGTCAAGCGAATCGAGCGCGCCACCAGCTCGGCCGTCAGCCCCGCGCAGACGTCGCGAAGATAAACGTGATCGAAGATGTGCGTGATGCGCAGCGGCCCCGAGAACAGCGTCAGCAATCGCTCGCCGGGCTTGGCGTTCATCAGCGTGCCGAGCGCGCCGGCGGCCGCCATGGCTTCGGAGTTGATCGGCCCCATCACCAGACCCGCCACCTTGCCCGCGCTGGCCAGCGCCTGTGCCTGATCGATCCAGCGTCCCACGGCGGCGCCGCAAGCGGCGCGCTCCTGGCCGTAGACGATCTCGGCCGGGTCGAGCTGGCCGTCATCCAGGATGCTGATCACGCGCGGGTCGTCTTGCACCGCGTCCACCGACGCGACCGGCTGGACCTGCAAATCCACGCCCGCCACCGCGACGCCGCGGCGCATGGCCTCGGCGCTGCCGATGAAGGCAAGCCGCGCCAGGCGCTGCGGCTGGCCGGTGGCCATGGCCTTGGCGAGGATTTCCGGCCCGACGCCGCACGGGTCGCCGATGGTCACGGCGAGGGTGGGTTTACTCATGATGATCTCCGGTGTTGCATTCGGGCGCGCGGGCGCATGCGCGTGGCGCCAAGCCTCCCACGACCACGCAGGCCGCGGCAATAAAAAACCCCGGGCGCCTTTTGAGCGCCCGGGGTTCGGGTTCGGAAGGCGTCGCCCGGGCGACGCTTTCCGGGGCAGCCGGGCGGGCCGGCTTACATCATGTCCATGCCGCCCATGCCGCCCATGCCGCCCGGCATGCCGCCGGCCGCCGCTTCCTTCTTCTCGGGCGCCTCGGCCACCGCGCACTCGGTGGTGATCAGCAGGCCCGCGATCGAGGCGGCGTTCTGCAGCGCCACGCGCGTCACCTTGGCCGGGTCCAGGATGCCCATGGCCACCATGTCACCGAACTCGCCGGCGCCGGCGTTGTAGCCGAAGTTGACGTCCGGGCTGTTGCGCACCTTGTCGAGCACCACCGACGGCTCCTCACCGGCGTTGGCGACGATCTGGCGCAGCGGCTCGTCCATGGCCCGCAGCGCGATGCGCACGCCAACGTTCTGATCCTCATTGGCGCCCTTCAGGTCGCGAATCTTCGACGCCACGCGCACCAGCGCCACGCCACCGCCCGGCACCACGCCTTCTTCCACCGCCGCACGGGTGGCGTGCAGGGCGTCCTCGACGCGGGCTTTCTTTTCCTTCATCTCGACTTCGGTGGCGGCACCGACCTTGATCACCGCCACACCGCCGGACAGCTTGGCGGCACGCTCCTGCAGCTTCTCGCGGTCGTAATCGGAGGTGGTGTCCTCGATCTGCCGCTGAATCTGCTTGATGCGGGCCTGGATGTCTTCCGGCTTGCCGGCACCGTCGATGATGGTGGTGTTGTCCTTGTCGACCACCACCTTCTTGGCCTGACCCAGATCGTCCAGGGTGGCCTTCTCGAGCGTCATGCCGGTCTCTTCGGCGATGACGGTGCCGCCGGTCAGGATGGCCATGTCCTCCAGCATCGCCTTGCGACGATCACCGAAGCCCGGCGCCTTGACCGCACACACCTTCACAATGCCGCGGATGTTGTTGACCACCAGCGTGGCCAGCGCCTCGCCCTCGACGTCCTCGGCCACCACCAGCAGGCTGCGGCCGGACTTGGCGACCGCCTCCAGGATCGGCAGCATCTCGCGGATGTTGGAGATTTTCTTGTCGTAGAGCAGGATCAGCGGGTTGTCCAGCTCCACGTTCATGGATTGCTGGTTGTTGATGAAGTACGGCGACAGATAGCCGCGGTCGAACTGCATGCCCTCGACCAACTCGAGCTGGTTCTCCAGGCTCTGGCCTTCCTCGACCGTGATCACGCCTTCCTTGCCGACCTTGTCCATGGCGTCGGCGATGATCTCGCCGACCGAGGTGTCGGAGTTGGCCGAGATGGTGCCGACCTGGGCGATCGACTTGCGGTCCGTGCAGGGCTTGGACAGCTTCTTGATCTCCTCGACGGCGGCGGTGACGGCCTTGTCGATACCGCGCTTGAGGTCCATCGGGTTCATGCCGGCGGCGACCGCCTTCATGCCCTCGACGGCAATCGCCTGCGCCAGCACGGTGGCGGTGGTGGTGCCGTCACCGGCCTCGTCGGAGGTGTGCGAGGCCACCTCTTTCACCATCTGCGCGCCCATGTTCTCGAGCTTGTCGGCCAGCTCGATTTCCTTGGCCACGGACACGCCATCCTTGGTGATGGTGGGGGCGCCGAAGGACTTCTCCAGCACCGCGTTGCGGCCCTTGGGGCCCAGCGTGACCTTGACCGCGTTGGCCAGAACGTTGACGCCCTTCATCATCGCGGTGCGGGCGTCGAGACCGAAATGCACCTGTTTGGCTGCCATTGCTGCTTTACCTCAGTGAGTGTCGTGTGGGGAGCGCGCTCAGTTCTCGATGACGCCCATCAGGTCGTCTTCGCGCATGATCAGCACTTCCTGGTCGCCGAGCTTGACCTCGGTGCCGGCGTACTTGCCGAACAACACCCGGTCACCGACCTTGACCTGCAGGTGGCGCACCTCGCCGTTGTCGAGCATCTTGCCCGGACCGACCGCCAGCACCTCGCCCTGGATCGGTTTTTCGGTGGCCGAGTCGGGCAGTACAATGCCGCCCGGGGTCTTGCGTTCCTCTTCCATGCGACGGATCACGACGCGGTCGTGAAGGGGACGAATGTTCATTTCTTGCCTCCAGTGATGGATTTGCGCGAACGAGCCTGCCGGCACCACCCCGAAGATGGCGCAAGCCGGAACGCCTTAGCACTCTCGTGCCGAGAGTGCTAAATGATAGGCGGTAGCCCTTTTGCGTCAAGGGCCCGCCGTGACGAGCGCGTCCCCGGTCAGGCAAGCGCAACATGGGGGTCCGGCGGACGTTTTCAAGGCCGCTCGAGACGACGCCGAATGTCCATCGCCGGAAGTTTCGGCTCGTTGCCCGCTACCCAACCCGCTGCCCAAACAACCGAATGGCTTTCATGGACACCGCAGCCCCGCCCTGCCAGCTGCTGTTGTCGGCCTGCGCCGACCTTGCCAGCGCCGAGCGCATCGCCACCACGCTGGTCGAGGAGCGCCTCGCCGCCTGCGTGACGGTGCTGCCCGGCGCGCGCTCGGTGTACCGCTGGCAGGGCGCGGTCGAGCGCACCGACGAGTGCGTGCTGCTGATCAAGGCCCGCGCCGGCGATTACCCGGCGCTCGAACGCCGCCTGCTGGACCTGCATCCGTATGAGGTGCCCGAGCTGCTGGCGCTGCCGGTGCTGGCCGGCAACCCGGCGTACCTGGCCTGGCTGGAGGGGCGCGGTGGCTGAAGGTGTGCTGCGGGCCGCCCGGTGCGCCGGCGCCGGACTGCTGGCATGCGCGCTGGCGCTGGCAGCGCCGGCGTGGGCCGATCTGGCCGATTTGCTGGGCGCCCCGCCGGCTGTGCTGAGCGCCGAGCAGGCGTTTGCGCCGCAGCTGCTGCGCGGCGCTGACGGCCGGCTCGAGCTGCGCTTCACCATCGCGCCCGGCCACTACCTGTACCGCGATCGCCTGCAACTGACCGACGCCGCGGGCGCGCCGCTCGCGGTGACGCTGCCGCCCGGCGAGCCGTACGACGATCCTGAATTCGGCCGCGTGGCGGTGCTGCGCGGCACGCCGACGCTGCGCCTCGACCTGCCGGCGCGGCCGGGCATCGGCATCGGCCTGCGCTACCAGGGCTGCGCCGCGGGCCGGCTGTGCTACGCGCCGGTCCGTGTCGACTTGCAACTGACGGAGTGATCCCGCATGACGCTCGCCCGCCGGCTCGGCATCGCCGCGCTGCTGCTGCTTGCGCTCGCCGCCGGTGTGGCGCTGCGCGTATTCCTGGCGCCCGGCCCGACCCTGCAGCCGGCGGCCGATGCCGCCACGGTGGAGGATTTCAGCCTGCCGGACCTCGATGGCCGGGTGCGGCGCCTGTCCGAATTCGCCGGCAAGACGGTGGTGCTGAATTTCTGGGCCAGCTGGTGCGGGCCGTGCCTGGAGGAAATGCCGGATTTCATCGACCTGCAAACGCGCTACGCCGAGCACGGCGTGCAGTTTCTGGGCGTAGCGGTGGAGCAGGCCGACACGGCGCGGCAGCTCGCCCAGCGTCTCGAGTTGAACTACCCGAGCCTGGTCGGTGATCTCGAGGCCATGGACATCGCCCGGCGCCTGGGCAACGGCGCCGGCGTGCTGCCGTACACGGTGCTGATCGGCCCGGACGGCAAGGTGCTGGCGCGGCTGGCCGGACGCGCCGACCCGGCCGACCTCGAACG
>NZ_JAQVGQ010000140.1 GCF_028696615.1 Immundisolibacter sp.
GGGTTGTCCGATGGCGCGACGCCGCGGGTGCTGGTGGGCGCCAAGCTGGCGGCCGCAGGCGAGCAGATGCCGGCGGTGGTGGCGCACTGCCCGGGCGCGCTGGGGGTCGACGACGTCGGTCCGGTGTTGGGCGTGCTGGCGCAGACGCTGGCCGGCATGGACGCGCTGGCGGCCGGCTCGCTGCAGGTGCTCTGTCACGATCCGCAGCACCAGCAGCCGCGGTGGGTGGTGGTGCTACCGCCACCGCGCGGTGGGAAGCCGGCGATCCCCCCGCGCCTGCAACTGCCGGCTGCGCAGTTCGAGGCGGCGCTGCTGGAGCAGTACCTGTTCGCGGTGTTCAACGGCCTGCTGCTGGATTCGCTGCTGGCCGAGAACCAGCAGCGCATCGCCCACCTGCAGGCGGCGCTGCAGCGGCTCGACGAGCGCTGTGAGACGCTGCGCCAGCGCCAGCGCCGGGCCCGTCAGGAGCAGATCATCGAAGAAGTGGAGGTGGCGCTCAGCGTGGCCGGCGCTGGGCGCTGATAAACGCGCCGATTGGGTTTGGCGTTTTCTTGTCCGGCGGGAATCCTGGCGTTTCCGAGCCGCCGCACAAAACTTGCCAAACGATCGGTAATGTCTCAATATCGGGGACAGTATCAGCCTTGTCGCCGCGACCCCACACGCAGGAGACGATCATGGGCAAGCTCGAACCGCCGTTTGTCACCAAATACCCCACCGACGTGCCGGTGATGGGCGATGCGCCGCTGCCGGTGGCGCCGTACGTCAGCCGTGAGTTTTTCGAACGCGAGCGCGAAAAGGTCTTCAAGCGCGCTTGGCTCGAGGTGGCGCGTGCCGAGGACATCCCACACCCGGGCGACTACCTGGTGGTGGATATCGAGGTGCTGGGCTGGTCGTTGATCCTCACGCGTGGCGCAGATGGCCAGCTGCGGGCGTTCCACAACATGTGCACCCACCGTGGCAACAAGCTGGCGCAGCGCAAGTCGGGCAATGCCAAGGGTTTCACCTGCGGTTTCCACGGCTGGGTGTTCGGCAACGACGGAGAACTCAAGCACATGGCCGGCGAGGAGTATTTCCCGCCCGGCACGGACCGCTGCAAGCTCGGCCTGAAGCCGGTCACGCTCGACACCTGGAACGGCTTCGTGTTCATCCACCCGCAGGCCGAGCCGCCGCAGCCGCTGCGCGAGTTCCTGGGCGGCATGGCCGACCAGCTCGACCGCTTCCCGTTCGACCGCTGCACGCGCATCGCCCGCTACGAGGCCACACCGCGCGCCAACTGGAAGGTGGTGCTGGACGCCTTCCAGGAGGCGTTTCACGCCATCATGGTGCACCGCGCCTCGCTGCCGAATTCGGCCGCCGCGCCGCAGAATCCGTCCGCCGCACTGACCTCGGCGCGGTTCTATGGGCCGCACCGCTCGCTGTCGGCCTGGGCCAATCCGGCCTACCGGCCGCCCGAGGTCGGCATGATCGTTGGCAAGTACGGGCCGACGTTTGCCACTGCCAAGGACCAGTTCCCGGGCATCAACCCGAGCGGTGACGACAACTGGTGGTTCGACATCAACGTGTTCTTTCCGAATTTCTTCTGCGACACCGGGCCCGGCTGGTATTTCACCTACAACTTCTGGCCGATTTCGGAAAACCAGACGCGCTGGACCATGGACATCTACCAGCTGAAGGCCGAGCACGCCGGCGGCCTGCTGGCGCAGGAGCACACCAAGATCCTGCTGCGCGACGCGGTGCTGGAGGACTTCAGCACGCTCGAGGCCACGCAGCAGATGATGGAGTCGGGCGTGCTCACGCACATCACCATCAGTGAGCTCGAGATCGCACTGCGCCACCAGATGCACGTCATCGACCAGTGGCTGGCTGCCTGATGGCCACCGAACCGATGCTGCCGGCGCAGTTTGCGCAGTGGGAGCCGTACGCGGCCACCTGGTGCCTGGCCACGGAGCGCGAGCGGCGCGAGCAGCGCATGCGCAGCACGCAAGCGGAACTCGAACAGTTCTATAAGGCGGTCAAGCCGCGCCTGGACGAGGCCATCCAGTATCTGAACGGCTTTGCGCTCGACGCGCTGCCGCCGCAGGAGCGCAACCTGCTGAACCTCGCCCTGTCGCTGGTGGAAATTTCGGTGGCGGTGGAGCTGTTCTTCAATCCCTGGCCGCGGGATGCCTACCCGTGGCAGAAATTCTCGGTGGCTTACTGATGCGCTGACCGTGGGCGCGCTGGCCGCGCTCAGGGAAACGCCGAAAAATTCCATCGCTGGAATTTTTCGGCTTGCCGTGGCTTTGCTTGGTCGAAGCCGCGTCCGCACAGGTGCCGCGCGCGGCGAGTTGGAAAAGGGCAGGACAGCCCTTTCGACGGCCTGTTAGCGGCGTCCGCGCGGACCCTTGACGACGCCCAGGCCCGCCACGTTCGGGTGTGGGTTGTCGGTCCGCCACGCCTCGATGTTGTCCGGCGTGGTCGGGGCGTGCAGCAGGTAGCCCTGGATCAGGTCGCAGCCGTGCTCGCGCAGGTAGCGCAGCTGGGCGGCCGTCTCCACGCCCTCGCCGACGACCTCGAGGCCGAGGTTGTGCCCCATGTCGATGATGCCGTTGGTGATGGCGGCATCGTGGGCGTTCTCCGGCAGTTCGACGACAAACGAGCGGTCGATCTTGACCGTCTGCACCGGCAGGTGCTTGAGGTAGCCGAGCGACGAATAACCGGTGCCGAAGTCGTCGATGGCGACCCGCACGCCCAGGGCGCGTAGCCGCGCGAGCACCGCGGCCGAGGCATCGAGGTCCCGCATCAACGTGGTTTCGGTGATCTCGAGCTCGAGGCGTTGCGGGGCATGGCCGGTATCTTCCAGCGCCCGCGCCACGGTATCCACGAACTCCGGCGCCGTCAGCTGCGCGCCGGACACGTTCACCGCCATGCGCAGCGGTGGCAGGCCGCGTTGTTGCCAAAGTCGATTCTGCCGGCATGCTTCGCGCAGCACCCACTCGCCGATGGGACCGATCAGGCCGGTGTCTTCGGCCAGCGGGATGAAGTCGACCGGCGACACCAGGCCACGCTGCGGGTGCTGCCAGCGGATCAGCGCCTCGACGCCGGTGACCGTGCCGCTGCCGAGGTTCATCTGCGGCTGGTAGAACAGCAGCAGCTCGGACCGCTCGAGCGCTTTGCGCAGGTCCGTTTCCATGCCCAAGCGCCGGCGCACGGCGACGCTCATCTGCGATTGCCAGAAATGATGACGCCCGCCGCCGGTCGACTTGGCCTGGTTGAGCGCCGTCTCGGCGTGCCGGATCAGGCCGTCGGTGTCGCGATCGTCGCTCGGATACAGCGCAACGCCCATGCTGGCACCGAGCACCAGTTCCTGGTCGCGCACATGCAGCGGCTGCGCCACTGCCGCCAGAATTTTGCCGGCCAGCCGGTCGGCGCCGTCCGGGCCGTCGGTTTCGAAGGCCAGCGCAAACTCGTCGCTGCCGACCCGCCCCAGCAGGTCGTCGGCGCGCAGCTGGCGGCGGATGCGGTCGCCGAGCTGCACCAGCACCTCGTCGGCCAGGTCGTGGCCGAGGGTTTCGTTGAGCACCTTGAAGCGGTCCAGGTCCAGCGCCGCCACCGCCAGGCAGGTGTTGCCGTCCGCGGTTTCGAGCCGCTGGCGCAGCCGCTCGCGAAAGCCGGCGCGGTTCGGCAAGCCGGTCAGGGTGTCGTGATAGGCCAGGCGATGGGCGTGCCGCTCGGAGGCGCCCGCCTGCAGCAGCCGCGTCACGCGCCGGCGCAGCACGCCGTGGTTGATCGGTTTGGTGATGTAGTCGGCGGCGCCGGCCCGAAACGCCCTTTCGACGGAAATCTCGTCCGCCAGGCTGGTGATCATCAGCACCGGCGTGCGCTGCGCCAGCGGCTGGGAGAGGATCTGGCGACAGGTGGTGAAGCCATCCTGGCGCGGCAGGCGGGCGTCCAGTAGCACCAGGTCGGGCCGGATGCGCGGGTACAGCTGCATGGCCTCTTCGCCGTCGCCGGCCTCGATCACCCGGTAGCCGTCCAGTTCGAGCAGGCCACGCAGCGCCAGGCGAGTGCTGTGGTCGTCCTCGACCAGCAGGATGGTGAAGTGTGATTGCGCCTGGCTGGCGGAGCGGCTGCCAGGCGGGCCGGGCGACCAGTGCGCCAGGGCGGCGCGCGTGGCGCCGTGTAGGGCATCGAGCTCGCCGGCCGCCTCGGCGAGGCCGGGGAAGTCCGGGTTGGCGCCGCCGGCCAGACGCTCGATGCGTTCGACCCGCTCGGCTAGGCGTTCGGCGCCGATGTTGCGGGCACTGCCTTTCAGCGTGTGGGCGAGATCGCGGATACGCGCCGTATCGCGCTGCCGGACGGCCTGTCGCAGCTCACCGATGTAGCGGGCGGCGTCGTCGATGAAGGTACGGATCACCGTCGGCAGCGCATCACCGATGGCGTCTTGCAGGTCGGTCAACACGGCCGGGGCGATGATCCCGTCCGCCGGCACCGGCGCGGCCGGGGCGTCGTCGCTGCCGCTTCCCGGCAGTACCGCCCATTTCTGCAATAGGTGCTGGATGGCCGTCAGCTGCATGGGCTTGGGCAGCATGTCGTCCATGCCGGCGCTGCGGCACTCGTGCAGCAGCGCGGCGTCCGTGTTGGCGGTCATGGCGATGATCGGCACGTGCTGGCCGGCCGGCTCGTTGACGCGGATGCGCCGTGTGGCCTCGAGTCCATCCATGCCGGGCATGTTGCAGTCCATGAAAATGGCCGCATACGACTCGGCGGTCGATTGGGTGACGGCGCTTTCGCCATCGCCGACCAGGTCCACCTGACAGCCGCTGGCCTCCAGCAGGCCCTTGGCTACCAGCTGGTTGGTGGCGTTGTCCTCGGCCACCAGCACGCGCGGGTTCGCGCGGCGCGGCAACGCGGCCGGCACATGCGCCGGCGGCGCCAGCGCCGGGGCTTCGGCCAGCTCGAGCGGCAGCGAGAACCAGAACGTGCTGCCGACGCCCGGCTGGCTGTCCACACCGATCTCGCCGCCCATCAGCCGCACCAGCTGGCGGCTGATGGTCAGGCCCAAACCGGAGCCGCCGAACTGGCGTGTGGTGGAGCTGTCGGCCTGGGTGAAGGATTCGAAGATGCGGTCGAGGTCGGCGTCGGCGATGCCGATGCCGGTGTCGGTGACCCGGAACATCAGCCGGGCGCGGTCGACGGTGCGTTCGGCCACCGCGATGTGCAGCCGCACTTCCCCGGCCGGCGTGAATTTGATGGCGTTGCCGATCAGGTTGGTCAGCACCTGGCCGATGCGCATCGGATCGCCGGCCACGCCTGCCGGCACGTCGGGGGCGATGTCCACCTGCAGCGCCACCGCTTTGCTGCGGGCCTGCGGCTCGAACAGGGCGACGACCTCGCGCACCTTGGCCGGCAGGTCGAAGGGGATGTGTTCGATCTGGATGCGCCCGGATTCCAGGCGCGAAAAATCCAGGATGTCGTTGATCAGCGCCAGGAGGGTTTTGCCGCAGGACGCGGCGATGTCCAGCCGTTCGCGCTGCTGGCCGCTCAGCGGCGACTCGCGCAGCAGCTGCAGCATGCCCAGCAGGCCGTTGAGCGGGGTGCGGATCTCGTGACTGACGCTGGCGGCGAACTGTGCTTTCAGGCGCGCCGCGTCGAGCGCCGCATCGCGCGCCTCGCGCAGTTCGAGCTCGCGGTTGCGCAGGCGGTCCATCATGCTGTTGAAAGCATGCTCCATCTGCTGCACGTCGGCCGGGCCGGACAGCTCGGCGCGTACCGTGGTGTCGCCCGCCTCGGTGCGCGCCATCACGCGCGCCAACGCCTGGATGGGCTGCGAGATGCGGCGCAAGATCGCCAGCAGCAGCGGCAGGAACAGCGCCGCCGTGACGATGCTGAGCGCGGCGGTCGACAGCAGGATTTCGCGCGTGACCTCGCCGAGTGCCGCTTTGCTGATGGCCACCGCCACCTGTCCTTGATACTGCGGAGGCGGCACCGCTTCGCCGAAGACGGTGACGTCCTGGTCGGTGGTGCCGACGAATACCGGCGCCCCGAACAGCCAGTAGGTGTCGGCGTCGCGCAGCAGCCGGGTGGCGTCGTTGGGGCGCCAGGAAGCGGTGATCTGGACCGGCACGTCGTCGGTCAGGCCACGGCGCAGCAGGGTCGAGCCGTCGGCGTTGAATACCGCCACGCCGACCACGTTCGGAAACCGCAACAGGCCGTCGGTGGCGCTTTCGGCGTTTTCCGGTGAGCCGTAGAGCAGCGCCAGCGTGGCCTGCGCGGCGTAGCGTTCGGTCAGCAGCCGGCCCTGGTCGAGCAGTTCGCCGCGCGCCCGATCGACGGCGAGCCAGGAGATGCCGCCGGCGATGGTCAGCGACAGCAGTAGGGCGCCCAGGCAGCACACCAGCATCACCAGGGTGTCGCTGCGCAGGCGGGCGAGGCGGGTGTGTCTCATGGCGTCCTGGCGGTCTAGCGGGCGGGCAGTACGACGTCGAACTGCTGCGCATCCAGTGGCAGCCCCAGATGCTCGGCCGTGCGGCGATTGATGGCCCGGCGCAGCGCCCGGTTCGGTAAGAACCCGGCCGTTTTGCCACTGGCGCAGGCCAGCGCCAGGCGCGCCAGATCGGCCCCCATGGCCGTATTGTCCGGAAACAGCGCGAACAATACGCCATTGGCCACGTGCTGGAGCGATCCCGAGAACACGATCACGTTGTGCGACCACGCCAGGCTGAGAATGTCGGGCAGGTTGGCATCGGTGCCGATCAGCGCCGGGTCCTGACCCAGCCACACCGCCTCGGCGGTGTTATCGGCGCGGCGCAGGATGTCTTGATACGTTTGGCTCGCGGTGCGTGCGTCGTCGGCGGCGTGGACGACCAAATCAATGCGCAGCTTGCGTGCTGCGGCCTGCGCGTGCGGGAGCAGCCAGTCGCTGCGTTCCGGGCGATAAATCCAATGCACCCTGCGCACGCCGGGGCGCAGTTTCAGCAGTTGCGCGAACAGCGCCTCCGGGTCCGGTTCGAGGCTGATGCCGGGCAGCGGCGGCTGGCCGGCGGGCGACACGATGGCCCCGGTGACCACCGGCAGGCGCGATGCCAGCGGTGCGGCGGCCTCCACGGCGGCGCTGCCGAGCGCGATCAGCACCCGCTCGTTGCCGAGGGCGAGTGCGCTGCCTGCCGGCAGCAGCTCCAGGCGCGTATCGGCGGTCTGGCGGATGCCGTCGGCGATTTGCTGCAGGATGGACCGGTACGGCTCGCGCACGTCCGGCATCACCACCAGCACTTCGGCGGCGCAGACCGTGCAGGCGACGCCGGCGAGCAGGGCCAAAACCAGCAGGTGAACGGTTGCTTTCAA
>NZ_JAQVGQ010000141.1 GCF_028696615.1 Immundisolibacter sp.
TTCGACGATGGCACTGAGATCGAGACCCGCCAGCGCGTGCTCTACCGGTCCCGAACCGACCTGCAACAGGCATTTCCCAATCCCTTCGCGACCGCCGATCCGCGCGCCAGCTATTTGCAGTGGTGGCGGGTGGAGGGTCCCACGGATGGCGATGCCGGCAGCTTCCACGCTGCCGTCGACGCGCCCTATGGGCACGTGCTCGGCGAGTTCCTCGACTACACCGCGGCGCGGATACGGCGCTCGCCGCGCCTCGGCCGCCTAGGTCGCGCCTGCCTGCTGGGCCCACTGGCGCTGGCGCAGCGCCTGGCCCGCCTGCTGCCCGGCTGAGAGCTTGTGAATTTTTCAAGCGCTCAGGCCGGCCAGGGATGGCCGGACGCGAATCAAGCACGCAAGTGCTTGATTCGCTGGAGCACGTCCGGGCGTGTACCGGACGGGCGACGCAAAAAATGCGCAGGACGCGCATTTCTTCACAAACGCTGAGCGGCGCGCCGGCCATGAGCATACCCTTGGTATGCCTGCAGCTGCCGGCCGCTGGCGACTGCGCTGCCGCGGTGGCGGCATGGCGGGAAGCCCTGCCCGAACTCGAAGTGATCGCCGCCGGGCCGGCCGATGTGCCGGTTCCCGATGGCTGTGCGCACCTGGCGCTGGCGCCGGAGGCGGGCATGATGGCGGCGCTGGCCGCGGTCCATCTCGCCCATCCCGAGCGCGATATCGCCTATGTGCGCGCCGGTGCCGACCTGTCCGCCGACTGGGTGGCGCTGTTGCTCGGTGCGCTGCGCCGCGATCCGCGCATCGGCGCGGTGCAGCCGCTGTGCGATGCCCTGCACCTGTGCTCGCCCTTTGCGGGCGCGCGGCCGGGCTGGGTGGTGCCCAGTCAGGTGCGCAGTTGGCTGGCCCGCTTGTCGCGCAACCAGGTGTTCGAGGTGCCGATCCTGGTGCCGGTGTGCGGTCTGTTCCGCGCCGCGGCACTGGCCGATCTGGCCGCCGCCGGCGGATTGGTGGATACCGGCAATCCCGCGGCGCGCTTGCGCGCCCGCGGCTGGTCGGCAGTAGCCTGCGACTGGGCCTTCGCCCATTGGCCCGGCGGCCGGCTCGAGGTGCCATTGCCGCCCGAGGATGCCGACGTGCGGGCATTTCAGGCCCACCATCCCCTGGATCCGCTGCGCCGCCAGTTGGCCGATGCCCTGAGCGGCGGCCCGGATGTGGTGCCGCCGCCGGCGCCGGCACTGAAGCCGGTGGTGCTGCACGTCACCCACAGCTGGGGCGGTGGCCTGGACCGCTGGGTGCGCGATCTGTGCGCCGCGGACACCGAGCGCCGCCACCTGGTGCTGCGCTCGCTGGGCGACTGGACCGGCTTCGGCTATCGGCTCGCGCTCTACGCCGGCGCCGACGCGGGGGCGCTGCTGCGCGAGTGGAAACTGGATTTTCCGATCCGCTCGATCCTGGCCACGCACCATCACTACCGGCGCATCCTCGACGAGATCCGCCGCGATTTCGCCGTCGATCTGGTGGTGGTGTCCTCGCTCATCGGCCATGCCCTGGATGCGCTCGCGACCGGGCTGCCCACCCAGGTGGCGCTGCACGATTACTTTCCCTACTGCCCAGCGCTGTCGATCCATTTTCGCGAGCCCTGCACGCACTGCGACGCGGCGCGCATGGCCGCCTGTTTCGCGGACAATCCGCTGAACCGGTTTTTTGCCGATTCCACCGTCGGGCACTGGCTGGACATCCGCGCCCGCTACCTCGAACTGCTGCGCGCGCCGACCGTGCAGCTGGTGGCGCCCAGCGCCGCGGTGTTGCGCAATCTGCACCGGCTCGCCCCGGAGACCGCGGCGCTGCCCGCGGCGGTGATCGCCAACGGCTGCGCGCCGCTGCCGCGGATCGCAGCGGCGCCCGGCGAAGGGCGCCTGCAACTGCTGGTGCTGGGCAGCCTCGCCCCGCAGAAGGGAGCCGCGATCCTGCGCGCCGCGCTGCCCGAGCTGACCAAGTTCGCCGACCTCCACCTGCTCGGCAGCGGCGACGAAGGCCGCGAGTTCGAGGGCCTGCCCGGCGTGCGCGTCACCGGCTCCTATCGGCTCGAGGAGCTGCCCGGGCTGGTCGCCGAGATCGCGCCCCACGCCGGTCTGCTGTTGTCCATCGTGCCCGAGACCTTCAGCTATACGCTGAGCGAGCTGTGGCTGCTGGGCGTGCCGCCGCTGGCGACCCGGGTCGGTGCCTTCGTCGATCGTATCGAGGACGGCCGCACCGGCTGGCTGATCGCGCCCGAGCCCGCGGCGCTGGTAGCGCGGCTGCGCGAGCTCGACCGCGATCGCAGCCGCCTCGCCGCGGCGCGCGCCGCCATCGCCGCGCTGCCGAGCTGGACGCCGGCACAGATGGCCGCCGCCTATCGGGCGTTGTCGCCGCTGCCGCCGGGCACCGGTATCGCGGGGCCGGGACCGGGACCGGTATTCGATGCGCCCGCGGTAGCCGCCGGCCGTGCGCTGGCAATAGACCCCAAAGCGCCAGCGCGCGCGGTGACGCGGGAATACCTCGACTACCTGCTCGGCAAGGTGCGCGGAACCCCCCGCCTGGGCCCTTGGGGGCGATGGCTGGCGGCACTGCCGCTGCGGCTGGCACGGCGCTGGCTGGGCCGCTGACCGCCGCTATCCGTTCGATGCGGTGCCGGGGGCTGCCACCGATAGCTGATAAACTCCAGCCATTGCCAGCCGGCGCGCACGCCGCCATGATCGAATCCAATCTGCCCGACCGTCGCATTCCGACGAATTGTTAAGGAAATGCTGAAAAAATTCCCTCCCTGGAATTTTTCAGCTCGTCGTCGTGCGCTACACGCCCGCACGACGCTCCGTGAATCAACGGCTTACGCCATGATTCAGGCCGGCGCATCCTGCCCCGGACGGAAAACGCAGCAAAAATAGGCGTCTCCTTACCGGGGCCAGTTGGCGGTTGATCGTCGAGGGCGAGCGCTCCAACGCGTGGGCGATGGCCCGCGTACCGGCCCCCAGGCGCGTCATACCAGCGATAACGACCCGATCCTCAGGCCGCAGCTACGTGTATGAAGTTTGCGTTTCCATGGCAGCACCTTACTCGAAGCGAGGTGCTGCACTTCCGATTTGAAACCGCCCTTCGCCGAAAGTAAGCGCCAACTTTGGATTCCCGAAGGGCTTGCCCATGACTTTTTCGTGCTCTCTGATACCGCCGAGTTCCTCAACAAAACCACGGACAATGAGGCGCCGGCTCATGGGCGCTGTATCCTATGGAACGACGCCACACTCCAGATTGACTGGCCTAAGGGGGCACCCAATCTTTTTTACCAAAGACTTACAGGGTAAGCTTTTCCCTAAAACTGAGGTGTTTGCCTGATGCGTGATTTTCCCGCCACACCGATAGAAATGGTGGCCAGCATCTGGCGTAACCGAACTCTCATATATACCTCTGCCAAGCGCGAGATTTTAGGCCGCTATCGGGGTTCGGCTTTTGGACTATTGTGGTCGCTTTTCAACCCGCTGCTCATGCTATCGGTTTACACCTTCGTTTTCAGTGTCATTTTCAGTGCGCGCTGGGGAACAGAAAGCGGTTCAAAAGTCGAATTTGCGCTCGTACTCTTTGCAGGCCTGATCGTCTTCAACCTGTTTTCCGAGTGCGCCAATCGCGCGCCCAGCCTGATCCTCTCCAACGTCAACTACGTCAAAAAAGTTGTTTTTCCACAGGAGATATTGCCCTTTGTCTGCCTGCTGGCAGCGCTTTACCACGCATTGGTGAGCCTTGGCGTGTGGGTTGCTGCTTATATTGTGCTGTTTGGTGCGCCTCACGCTACCGTTTTGCTCTTTCCACTGGTCATCTTGCCATTTTCCTTTTTCATTATGGGTTTGAGTTGGGCGTTGGCTTCACTGGGGGTGTTTCTGCGAGACGTCTCGCAGGTCATAGGTATCGTTGTCACCATATTGATGTTTCTGAGTCCGGTCTTTTACCCGTCTAGCGCTTTGCCAGAAAGTTACCGCCACGTTCTATACCTCAATCCGCTCACCCCCGTCATCGAGACGACGAGGGATATACTTTTCTGGGGCAAACTGCCGGACTTCTCATTGCTGGGGGTTTATTGGCTGGTGACGAGCACCATCGCGTGGTTGGGTTTTGCCTGGTTCCAGAAAACCAGGAAGGGGTTTGCCGATGTCCTCTGAAATCGCCATCGAGGTCGAAGGCTTGTTGAAGCGTCCTCGTTTTTCCGAGTCACCCGGAGGTAGGGTTGGTTCGACGTCCCCCGCTTTGAGTGGCGGGCGAGAATCCGCCGAGTGCGCGATGGGGCGTTGGCGGTTGTAGCGGAGGCGCTAGTCCTCGATCATGCACCGGACTTCATGCAAGGTGATGAAGACGTAGCGATCCAGTATCTCAGTGCGGAAGGCCCGGTTGAAGCGTTCGATGTAGGCGTTCTGGGTCGGCTTGCCCGGCTGGATGTGTAGCAGTTCCACGTTGTGCTGGTCGGCCCACTGTCGCAGCGCGCGCAAGTGACCTGCATGTCCTTGCCGTCCAAGGCGGCGATGTAGCGGGTCTGCAGGGCGTCGAGTTGTGCGAGCAGGGCGGCGGTCACCGGTTCACGCTCCTTCGCGCACGAAGCCCATCAGCTGCCGGTAGTGCTCCCACCACAGCGCGTTCGGCGCTTCGTCGTTCTGTTTGGTTTCGGCCAGATCCACCCCCTTGCGGTAGCCTTTCAAAAAGAACGTGTGCGACGGGTCGGTGTCGAGCGCCTGCTGGATGCGCATGAACACGGTGGCGTCCTCCAGGCTCACGAAGCCGCTCGGGCCGATCATGTTCGACGACTGGCGCAGGCGGTGGCGGACCATGTCGGCGTCGTCGTCGGCGTGGGCGAAGTAGGCGTAATGCACTTCCACCTGATCCACGCCGACCGGGTTGGCGTAGCGGACGTTGAAGATGTCGAGGTGGTTGGCGATGGCCGTCAGCGGCCAGAACGCCAGCAGGCTCGAGCCGGCGCCCTGCGCCGGCGCCTTGTTGCGCGGCGCCGTGCCGCCGCGGTAGCCGATCACGCTCGGGTCACGCAGCAGGCCGCCGTCGCTCGGCTGGGCGGCCACTTCGGACAGGATCATCATGTGTCCGGCCGGCAGGCGGCTCTGGCGGCCGCTGCCGCCCTGCCAGCGCAGCATGCGAAACGCCGCGTGCAGCAGCGGGGCGTGGAAGGCGTCGTTGTCGATGTAGACCTTCCAGTTCGACTGGTAGCGGACTTTCTGGTAGCCGAGCAGTTGCAGGCGCCCGTCGCCGCCCAGCGCGTCTCGCACCGGGCCGGCCATGTGGCCCATCCAGTCGAGCAGCGGCGGCGGGCTCGGGTGCAGGCTCACGAACAGCAGGCCGACGTAGCTCGCGCTGCGCGCCTCGGCCAGGTTGTAGTCGGCGCGCTTGAAGTCCGGCGGGTACTCGGCCTCACCGGGGCAGGCGCGCAGCTGGCCGCGGGTGTCGAACACCCAGCGGTGGTAGGGGCATTCGATGTCGCCGCTGTGGCCGCGAAAGTTCATGGCCAGGCGCGTGCTGCGGTGCGTGCAGGCGTTGTGAAAGGCGCGCACCACGCCGTCGTCGCCGCGGATCACCAGCAGCGGCGTGCGCCCGACGGTGACGGTCTTGTAGTCGCCGGGCTTGGGCAGCTCGGCGTCGTGCGCCACCGGGTGCCACAACGGCCCACGGAAGATGCGCTCGAGTTCCAGGGCGAACACGCCTTCGTCTTCGAAGGCCCACTTGGGCACTTCGTTGAAGGCCGCCGGCCAGCGCGGCAGGGATGCGGCCAGTGCGTCGTTGGGTTTCATCGTCGGTCCTCCAGGTGACGGGCGCGGCCGGGCCACGCCATGCTCACTGCAGGCGGAAAAACCGCCGGGCGTTGTCGCCGAGCAGCTTGTTTTTTTCCTCCAGCGTGAGGTCGGGGTGCGCGTAGGCGGTTTCGATTTCGCGGCGCACGGCGCGGAAATCCACCTCGTGCGGGTAGTCGGTCGAGAACGCGAACGCGTCCGGCCCGACGCGCTTGATCAGGTACGGCAGCGTGCCCTCGCCGGGTTCGCAGCCGATCAGGATCTGCCCGTTGCCGAGGTAGTGCTCGAAGGTGCGGTAGGCACCCATCATGCCGAGCTCGGCGTTGCGCGCCATGCGGTCGAGCAGCACGCAGGTCCAGCCGCAGCCGCCCTCGGTGAACGCCACGCGCAGGCCGGGATAGCGCTCGAACAGGCCGTTGTGGATCATCGACACGGCGGCGCGCATCAGCCCCAGCGGATGGTGGATGACGTGCGAGGGCAAAATCGAGTTGAGCGAATCCAGCCCGAGGCCCACGTTCGAGCCGCCGTGCACGCCGAGCACGCAGCCCAGGTCCGCCGCCTCCTCGTAGATGGGCCAGTAGTACTCGTGGCCGAGATCGAGCGGCAGGCCGGTGGACGGCAGCATGGCGCCCGGCAGCTTCAGGTCCTTCACCACACGGCGCAGCTCTTGCACCGCCGCGGCCGGCTTTTGCATCGGGATCAGCGCCATCGGCAGCAGCTTGGGACTGACGCGCCGGTAGCGGTCGGCCACGTAGTCGTTGTAGGCCTGGCAGACGGCAGCCGCGTACTCCTCCTCGCGAATCTGGCCGACGGTAAGCCCTTCGCTGGTGTACATCACCGCGTATTCGACGTTGGCGTTCTCCAGGAACTCCAGCCAGTCCTCGGCCGAGCCCTTGCGGTGCCGGCTGGCCAGTTCCTGGTCGCCCATCACGCCGTGCTCGGCCTTGAACACCGACGGCTTCGGCCAGTGCACGCCGTCCAGGGTGGGGAACGGCGTGCGGAAGAAATTCTGCGGATTCAGGCACAGCTCGCGCACCGCCGGGTGCGCGTACTCGGCCATCTCGGCCAGCGATTCCATGATGTGGCCGTCGGCGTCGACGGCCGGGCGCAGGGCGGTGGCGTCCATCTGAAGCTTCTCCTCGCAGCAATGGCCGGCGGACTGCCGAACGTTCGTTATTGTTCGCGCAAATTAGCGCGAGTACGGCCGGCGGGCAACCCGCTGCCGGTCAAGGCGATCCCGCGCCGGCCACCTCGACCCGCGTGATCTCCACCCGTGCCGCGGAATCGCCGCGTGCCAGGCGCTGCACGTCGGTGTCGGCGGTGAGCATGAACAGCGTGCGCCCGTCCGCGCCGCCGAGGTTGCAGGCCACCGCGCGGCGCCCGGCCAGCGGCACCCGGTGGGTGATGTTGCCGCCCGGTTCCACGCGCAGGTACGCGTCGCCCACGAAGGCGCTCACCCACACCGCGCCGGCGGC
>NZ_JAQVGQ010000142.1 GCF_028696615.1 Immundisolibacter sp.
GAACGAATGGTGTAGTCCTGATACGCCGGCACCGCCAGCGCGGCCAGGATGCCGATGATGGCCACCACGATCATCAGTTCGATGAGCGTGAAGCCTTGTTGCAGTTGCTTCATTGCGGTTCTCCCGTGAGGGTGGTTGCGAGGTCGCGTCGGCGGTTGGGGGCCGCCTGGGCCGGACCGACGGGTCGTCGGCCGGCTGCGGACGGTCTTGAGCCGGCGCGCCTCGCAAGTTTAGCAACACCCGTGCCAGACGGCGTGCGTTGCCCCGGCCCGGCAGCGGGCGGGCTGCGGCGCCGCACCGCCGCATCGCCGCCGGGCGCTGGATTGGCGGGCATTTTTTGCCTTGCGCCGCCCGCCGTCGGCCGGCCCGAGCTGCGGGTTTGGCGGCGCCGCGGCGTGCCGGCCGCGGCACGGAGAGCGCAGGCGGTGACGAAAAACGTCAAAAAGTGACCATTCGCGTCCCGCCCGGCGGACCCCCTCCCGGCCTTGCGGCCACCCTCTCCCGCAGGCGGGAGAGGGGAAGAAACGGGCTGTCGAACGCGGCGTCCTTTTCCCTTTTCCGCTTGCAGGAGAGGGGCGTGGCGCGTGTTCGCGGCTGAAGCCGCTCCTACGGGGTGCCGGGGTGTGGTGGGTTCGCGGCTAAAGCCGCTCCTACGAATCGGTTCGAATCGTCTTCCTGTAGGAGCGGCTTCAGCCGCGAATCCGCCTGGCGCCCAGCCCCGTCCGGGCCCGCTCAGTCGCCGGCCAGCGCCTGGCCGTCCAGGAACTGCCAGGTGCGGGTGATGACCAGGATGTCGGCCTCGGCGCGGATGTCGGCCGGAAACGGCGCGTACGGCGCCGCCCAGCGCACGATGTCCTGCGCCGCGCGGTCGAGCACGGGATGACCCGAGCTGCGGCGCAGCGTGGTGTCGACCAGGCTGCCGTCGGGGGCGATGCGCACGGTCAGCAGCAGGCTGCCGGTGAGGCCCTGCTTGCGGGCGTCTGCCGGGTAGTTGAGCTTGCCGACCGCCTCGACCTTGCGCCGCCAGGCTTCCATGTAGGCGGCGTATTTGTATTCGCGCGTGCGGGCGGTGATGAATTTCTCGCGCGGAATCTTGGCGTACGCCCGCTGCTGGGCGTCCAGGCGCGCCTCGAGTTGCGCATACTGCCGCGCGCCGCTGAGCAGCTGGTCGGCGCTTGGCGTCTGCGGGGCGGGTTCGGGCTTGGGTGCGCTCGCCAGCTGCGCCTTTTTGGGTTTGGCTGCCGTCAGCAGCCGGCGCTGGATGGGGGCGGGCGCGGCCACGGCCGGCACCGGCCGTGGCGAGGGGGCGATGGCGGCCGGCGCCGGCCGGCCGGGGGCGACGCTGGTCGGCAGGCTGGGCTTGCGCCGGTTGCCGCCGCCGTCGCGGCTGACTTCGGCCAGATAGTCGGCCTGCTTGGGCGGCTTTTTGGCCGCCGGGCGCTGCACCAGGGTGATTTCGAGCCGCGGCGCGGCCGGCGGCGCCGCCGGCCGGGGCGGCGCGATGTGCAGGCCGAGCGCCAGCGCCAGGTGCACCGCCAGCGCATAGAGCACGGTCAGCGCCAGGCGCTGGCCGGCCGGCGCGGGCAGCGCGGCGCCCAGGCGCGCCTCAGCGGCTGGCGAGCCGCTTTTCGATGGCGTCGAAGACTTGTCCTGCAATGTTGAGGCCGTACAGCGCGTCCAGCTCGCGCGCGCAGGTGGGGCTGGTGACGTTGATTTCGGTCAGATACTCGCCGATCACGTCCAGGCCCACGAACAGCAAACCCTTCAGGCGCAAGGTGGGGCCGACCTGCTCGGCAATCCAGCGGTCGCGGGCGGTCAGCTCGCGGCCTTCGCCGCGGCCGCCGGCGGCGAGGTTGCCGCGCGTCTCGCCGGGCGCCGGGATGCGCGCCAGCGCGTGCGACACGGGCTCGCCGTCCACCATCAAGATGCGCTTGTCGCCGTGGGCGATGTCCGGCAGGTAGCGCTGCGCCATGATCGGCCGCCGCTGGTGGCGGGTCATGGTCTCGATGATGACGCCAAGGTTGGGGTCGCCGTCGCGCAGGCGGAACACCGACGCGCCGCCCATCATGTCGAGCGGTTTCAGGATGATGTCGCCGTGCTCGTCCAGAAACGCCCGGATGTGCCGGTCGGAACTGGTCACCAGCGTCGGCGGCGTGCACTGGCCGAACCAGGCGGTGTAGAGCTTTTCGTTCACCTCGCGCAGCGCCGCCGGGCGGTTCACCACCAGCACGCCGGCGTGCTCCGCGCGTTCGAGCAGGTACGTTGTGTACAGGTATTCCTGGTCGACCGGCGGGTCCTTGCGCATCAGCACCACGTCGAGCTCGGTGAGCGGGCCGAACACCTCGCCACGGAACGCGAACCAGCGCTTGGGGTCGTCGAACACCTCGACGAGGCGCCGGCTGGCGAACACCTGCCCGTCGCGCATCAAAAGGTCCGACTGCTCCATGTAGTGCAGCTCGCAGCCGCGGCGCTGGGCTTCGAGCATGAGCGCCAGCGTGGTGTCTTTTTTCGGTTTGATGTGGTCGATGGGGTCCATGACGACCCCGACGCGGTACTCAGCCATGAGCGGCCATCTCCCGGGCGGCGGCCAGCAGCGCCAGTCGCGCCACCACGCCGTAGGCGTAAAAACGGTTCGGTGCGGCGTCCGGCGCCTTGGCGCAGTCCGGCGTGTTGCACGGCTCGACGAAGGCCAGCGGCTCGAAGTGCATGCCGGGGGCGTTCAGGTTCTCGTCCGGGCCGCGCTCGGTGTGCACGCGGTAGAAGCCGCCGACCACGTGCTGGTCGATCATGTACACCACCGGCTCGGCCACCGCCGGCGGGTCGCCGACGGTCTCGAAGGTGTACACGCCTTCCTGGATGATGACCTCGCGCACCGCCCGGCTGTCCTTGCTGGCGGCCATGCGCTTGCGTTCCTTGCGGTTGAGATCCCGCACGTCGTCCACGCTGCGGGCGGTCATCACGCCCATGCCGTAGCTGCCGGCGTCGGCCTTGATGATGACGAACGGCTCGCGGTCGATGCCGTACTCGCGGTACTTGCGGCGGATGGATTCGAGCAGCACCTCGACGTTGCCGGCCAGGCACTGCTCGCCCTCGCGGGCCAGGAAATCCACCTGCCCGCACTGGCGAAAGTACGGGTCGATGAACCAGGGGTCCAGGTCGATGCGGGCGCCGAACTCGCGCGCCACGTCGCGGTAGTGGCCGAAATGCACCGACTTGCGGCGCGAACTCCAGCCGAGCGCCATCGGCGGCACGATGGTCTGCTCGATGCCTTCCAGGATGGCCGGCCGGCCGGCGGACAAATCGTTGTTGAGCAGCACGAAGCACGGATCGAAGCCGGCCACGCCCACGCGGTTGCCGTGCCGCTGGATGGGCTCCAGCAGCAGGCTGGCGCCGGACGGCAGCTTCACCGTCTGCGGCTCTGCGAGGTCCGCCAGCAGCGAGCCGATGCGCACGGCGTAGCCGGCGGCTTCCACGATGCGCCGCAGGGCGGCGACGTTTTCCAGGTAAAAGAGATTCCGGGTGTGGCTTTCCGGCACCAGCAGCACGCGGCTGCTGCGCGGACACACGCGTTCGAGCGCCACCTGCATGGCCTGCACGCACAGCGGCAGGAAGCGCTCGCCGAGGTTGTTGAAGCCGGCCGGGAACAGGTTGGTGTCGACCGGCGCCAGCTTGAAGCCGGCGTTGCGCAGGTCCACCGAGCAGTACACCGGCGCCGGGGTGGCGCGGAACTGTTCGCGAAACCAGCCCTCGATGGCGACCTGCGCCTGCAGCAGCTGGGTTTCCAGGCGCAGCAGCGGCCCGGTCAGGGCCGTGGTCAGGTGCGGCACCGTCGATAGGGCGGGCGAGGGCTCGGTCATGGTGTCGTCGCCGTGGCAGGGTGGCCCGGTATTGAAGCACAGCCGGCGCCTCGGCCCGGCCGTGCGCCGTCAGCCGGCGGCCTCACGCGCCCGCGCCGGCACCGCCGCCTCCAGCCACAGGCCGATCTCCACCGCCTGGCGCGGCGGGATGTGGTAGAAGTCGGTGGCGCGCAGGGCATTGCGGAACATGAACACGTACAGCCGCTCGCGCAGGCGGTCCAGCCAGGGCATGTCTGGCGGCACGATCAGCGTCTCGCGGCCGATGAAGTAGGTGATCTCGGCCGGGTCCACCGGCAGGCCCTTGGCGGCGGCCAGCTCGAGAGCGCGCGGCAGGTCCGGGCTCTCGGCGAAGCCGTAGCGCACGAAAAGCCGATAAAAACCCTGTTCGAGCGGTTCGATCACCAGCCGCTCGTCCGGCGGCACGCGCGGCGTGTCACGGTTTTCCACCGTCAGCAGGATGACCCGCTCGTGCAGCGCGTGCGCGTGGCGCAGGTGGTGCTGCAGCGCCGGCGGGGCGCCCAGCCGCGGCGCGGTCAGGAACACCGCCGTGCCCGGCACGCGGGCGATGCGCTCACGCGCCAGGCGCGAGAACATCACCGGCAGCGGCATGGTTTCGGTGGTCAGCATGCCGATCAGGTTGCGCCGGCCCCAGCTCCAGGTGCTCATCATGCCGTACAGCAGCGCGGCGGCGGCCAGCACCATCCAGCCGCCGGCCGGCACGCGCAGCAGGTTGGCGCTGAAGAACGACACGTCCACCATGACGAACAGCCCGCAGGTGCTGGCCGCCGCCGCCAGTGGCAGCCGCCAGCGCCAGCGCATGGCCAGAAACAGCATCACGGTGGTGATGATCATGGTGGTGCTGATGGCGATGCCGTAGGCGTTGGCCAGCGCGCCGGACGAGCCGGCCTTCAGCACCACCACGGTGGTGACCAGCATCAGCAGCGTGTTCAGCGCCGGCACGTAGATTTGCCCGCCGGCCTCGGCCGAGGTCTGCACCACCCGCACGCGCGGCACCACGCCCATCTGGATGGCCTGGCGCGTCAGCGAGAAGGCGCCCGAGATCACCGCCTGCGAGGCGATCACCGTGGCGGCGGTGGCCAGCGCGATCAGCGGGTACAGCGCCCAATCCGGCGCCAGTTCGAAAAACGGCTGCTCGACCGGCGCCGGCGAGTTCAGGATCAGCGCCCCCTGCCCGAAGTAGCACAGCGCCAGCGCCGGGAACGCCAGCCCGAACCAGGCGTACTGGATCGGCCGCCGGCCGAAATGGCCGAGGTCCGCGTACAGCGCCTCGGCGCCGGTGACCACCAGGAACACCGAGCCCAGGATGTGCACCGCGGTCCAGCCCTCGTGCAGCAGGAAGGCCGCCCCGTAGGCGGGGTTGATGGCCGCCAGCACGCCCGGGTGTTTGACCACCTGCGCCGCGCCGAGCAGGGCGATGCAGAGGAACCACACCGTCATGATCGGGCCGAACCACACGCCGATGCGCGCCGTGCCGCCGCGCTGGATGCGAAACAGGCCCAGCAGGATGCCGACCGTGAGCGGCAACACCACCGGTTCCAGCGCCGGCGCGGCCACTTCGAGCCCCTCGACGGCGCTCAGCACCGAGATGGCCGGCGTCAGCACGCCGTCGCACAGCACCAGCGCGGCGCCCAGGATGGCCGCCTTCTGCAGCCAGGCGCCGCCGCGGTGGCGCTGCGGACGCAGCAGCGCCAGCAGCGCCAGGATGCCGCCCTCGCCGCGGTTGTCGGCGCGCAGCACGAACAGCTGGTACTCCACCGACACCAGGATGACCAGCGTCCAGAAAATCAGCGACAGGATGCCGAGCACGTTGTCGGGCGTGGCCGTGACACCGTGCGACAGGCACTCGCGCAGCGCGTAGATGGGACTGGTGCCGATGTCGCCGTAGACCACGCCGAGCGCGCCCAGGCTCAGCAGGCCGAGGCGCTTGAGGCCGGTGACGGGGGCGGTCTGCGTCATGCGTGGCGGCGGCGGTCGGCCGTGGGCTCAGGCACAGCACACGCCGGTGCCGCCGAGGCCACAGTAGCCGCCGGGGTTCTTGGCCAGGTACTGCTGGTGGTAGTCCTCGGCGTAGTAGAACGGCCCGGCCGGGGCGATTTCCGTCGTGATCGGCCCGTAGCCGGCGGCGGCCAGCGCCGCCTGGTAGGCGTCGCGCGAGGCCTCGGCCGCCGCCTGCTGGGCGGCGCCGAAGGTGTAGATGGCCGACCGGTACTGGGTGCCGATGTCGTTGCCCTGGCGCATACCCTGGGTCGGGTCGTGGCTTTCCCAGAACACCCGCAGCAGCGCCGCGTAATCGATCTTGGCCGGCTCGAACACCACCAGCACCACCTCGGCATGGCCGGTGCCGCCGCTGCAGACCTCTTCGTAGGTGGGGTTTGGCGTGTGGCCGCCGGCGTAGCCGACCGCGGTGGTGTAGACGCCGTCCAGTTGCCAGAAGCGCCGCTCGGCGCCCCAGAAGCAGCCCATGCCGAACAGCGCCTGCTCGAGGCCGGCCGCAAACGGGCCCTTGAGCGGCCGGCCGTGCACGAAGTGGCGGTCGGTCAGCGGCAGCGGCGTGCTGCGGCCGGGCAGCGCCTGCGCCGCGCTGGGCAGTGTGAGCGGCTTACCGAACAAAGGCATGGCTTCCCCCCGCGGGTGGCGGCATGTCGATCGATGGCGAAAAATTCCAGCCCTGGAATTGTTCGGCTCGCGCGGCGCGGTACACCTGCGCGCCGCGCTCCCTGAATCACTGTCTTACGGCCTCGATTCGGGCCGGGCATCCTGCCCCGCAGGGAGCCGCTGAATACATCCGCGGTTCCCGAAGCGGCGGATTATAGGCGGGTGGTCGCCGGCGGCTCGGGCGCGTTCAGCCCAGCGACGGCACGGCATACAGGTCATGCTCGTCGGCGTCTTCCACGTCCACCAATAGGATGTCGCCCACCGCCACGCCGTCGGCATCGGACAAATACACCACGCCGTCGATCTCGGGCGCGTCGGCGGTGCTGCGGGCGATGGCGCCCTCGTCGCCCACCTCGTCCACCAGCACCTCGATGGTCTGGCCGATCCTGGCCTGCAAACGCTGCGCGCTGATGGCGGCCTGCTTTTGCATGAAGCGCGCCAGGCGCTCCTGTTTCACTTCTTCCGGCACCGCGCCCGGCAGTGCATTGGCCGCCGCGCCGGCCACCGGCGAGTACGGAAAACAGCCCACGCGGTCGAGCTGGGCCTCGTCGAGGAAGTCCAGCAGGCGCTCGAAATCGGCCTCGGTCTCGCCCGGAAAGCCGACGATGAAGGTGCTGCGGATGGCCAGTTCCGGCACCACCGCGCGCCAGGCGTGGATGCGTTCGAGCGTGTTTTCCAC
>NZ_JAQVGQ010000143.1 GCF_028696615.1 Immundisolibacter sp.
CCGCAGCTGCTGCAGCGCCTACGCCTGCCGCTGGCGGGCGAATCGCGCCTCGCCTTGGTGCACGCCAAGCCGGATCAGCGCGAAGCGCTCGGCGCCGAGCTGGCCGACTATCTGGGTGAGCGGGCAACCGTCTACGACGGCCGGCAGTTCATCGAGGCCGGTTTTTTCGGCCCCGGCGAACCGCACCCGGCGCTGGCACAGCGCGTCGGCGATTTCGTGGTGGCGATGGCCGACGGCTGGACGTTGCGCGACCGTCTGCCCGGCGAGCGGCCGTTCATGCCGGTTGGCGTGCACGGCGGGCTCAGCGATGCCGAGCGCTGGGTGCCGCTGGCGGTGTTCGAGTCCTGACACGCCGGCGAGCCGAAAAATACCGTCGACGGATTTTTTCGGCCTTTCCCCAACTGCCCACGTCAATGGGTCTCAGCCACCGGTCAGGTACACGTCGAAGCGCACCGCCCGGCCCTTTAAGGCGAGGCTCACATCCGGCGCCAGCGCCGGCGCATGCAACGGCCGCTTGACCACCACCCGCCGCCGCGCGCGGGCGCGCGCCAGCGCCAAAAGCTCCATGCCGGTGTCGTCCTCGCCGGCCAGCTCGCGCAGCAGTTGCAGCTCGCGCCGCGGCAGCGCGGTGCGGCCCTCGCCGGGGAACATGGGGTCGAGGTAGACCACGTCGGGGGCGGGCAGCGCCGGGTCGGCCAGCACGCTGCGGGCGTCGGCGAGGCGCAGTTCGAGTTTGCCCGGTGGCGGCACGCCGGGCGCACGGGCCAGTGCGTCCTCGACCAACGCGTGGATCACCGGCACGCGCTCGCAGGCCAGCACCTCGAAACCCGCCCGCGCCAGGCGAAAGGCGTCGGTCGCCAGACCGGCGGTGAGGTCGAGCAGCCGCGCCGGGCGCGCCTTGACGCGCGCAGCGCGCAGCAGTTCGCCGCCGCCGTGCTGGCCGATGTGCGAGAAGTCCACCCGCAGCGGCGTCAGGCGCCGGCCCGGCGCACGCAGTTCCAATCCGTGCGGATCGTAGGCCAGCAGCAGCGTGGCGGCCGCTTCGCCCTCGACCAGCGGCAGGCACAGGCGCGCGGCCAGTGCCGCGGGCCGCGCGTCGCCCGCGGCGGCGAGCACCGCCAGCGGCTGCTCAGGCGGCGCGTCGGCCACCCGGCCAGGCGTCCGACTGCATCTGGATCAGCCGACTGACGGTGCGCTGGAACTCGAAGCCGATGCGCTCGCCCTGGTACAGCTCGGCCGGCGGGGCGGCGGCCGACACGATGAGATTCACGCCCTGGTCGTACAGCACGTCGATCAGGTTCATGAAACGGTGCGCCACGTCGTACTCGTCTGCCGCCAGACGCGGCACGTTCGACAGCAGCACGGTGTGAAAACGCTCGGCGATGTCGAGGTAGTCGAGCGCGCTGCGCGCGGTGCGGCACAGGGCGTCGAAGTCGAACCACGCCACGTCGCTGCCGCGCCGGCGCACCGCAATCACCCGACCGTTGACCTCGAGCGGCGCGGTCTTGTCGTGCTCCGGCACCAGATGCCGGAACGCCGCCGCCATGCCGGCCTCGGCCTGTGGGCCAAGCGGCGTGAAGTAACGGCGCACGTCGTGCAGCGCGCGGCGCCGGTAGTCGGTGGGACCGTTGAGTTCGATCACGTCGAGGCGCTCTTTCAGCAGCGCGATGGTCGGCAGGAAGCGCGCCCGCTGCAGGCCGTGCAGGTACAGGTCATCCGGCCGGCGGTTGGAGGTTGCGACCACGAATACGCCGCGGCCAAGCAACGCCTTCAGCAGCCCGCCGAGCAGCATGGCGTCGGCCACGTCGTGCACCTGGAACTCGTCGAAGCACAGCACGCGCGCCTCGGCCGCCCAGTCGGCGGCGATACGCGGTAGCGGGTCCGCCATGTCACCCAGGCGACGGCGCTGCGCATGCACGGCGCGCATGAACTCGTGGAAGTGCAACCGCCGCTTGTGCTCGCCCGGCAGGCAGTCGAAGAACAAGTCCAGCAGATAGCTCTTGCCGCGCCCGACGTCGCCCCATAGATAGGCGCCAGCCTTGGGCGGCGGTGCGTTGCGCGCGGCGAGGCGGGCCAGCCAGCCGCGCCGCGGCGGCTGGTTGATGGCATGCCAGAGGGCATCCAGCCGCGCGACGGCGGCTTCCTGCAGCGGATCGGCGACGAAACCCGACCGCCTGGTCTCCCAGCGGTAGCGGGCCAGCGGCGTGGTCGGAACCGCCTGCAACATCGCCCTTTACAGGTGGCGCTGCACCAGCCGCTTTTTGATGTCGGCGATGGCCTTGGCGGGGTTGAGGCCCTTCGGGCAGGCGCTGGTGCAGTTCATGATGGTGTGGCAGCGGTACAGCCGGAACGGGTCTTCCAGCTGATCGAGCCGCTCGCCCTGCGCCTCGTCGCGGCTGTCGATGATCCAGCGGTGCGCCGCCAACAGGCTGGCCGGGCCGAAGAAGCGATCCGAGTTCCACCAATACGACGGGCAGGAGGTGGAGCAGCAGGCGCACAGGATGCACTCGTAGTGGCCGTCGAGCAGGGCGCGGTCCTCGTGCGACTGCCGGTACTCGCGCCCCGACGGCGGCGGGGTCTCGCTTTTCAACCACGGCTCGAGCGCGGCGTACTGGGCGTAGAAGTGCGTCAGATCCGGCACCAGGTCTTTGATGACTTCCTGGTGTGGCAGCGGGAAGATGCGGATGTGCGCGCTGCGGCAATCGGCGGTCGCCTTGGTGCAGGCCAGCGTGTTGACGCCGTCGATGTTCATGGCGCACGAGCCGCACACGCCCTCGCGGCAGGAGCGGCGGAAGGTGAGGCTGCCGTCCTGGCGGTTTTTGATGTGCAGCAGGGCGTCCAGCACCATCGGGCCGCAGTCGCCGGTGTTGACCTCATATCGCTGCGTGCGCGGCGGCTGGTCGGACTCGGGGTCGTAGCGGTAGATCTCGAACACCACCTTGCCGGCGGCCGGGGTGCCCCCCGGCTGCGCAGCCAGCTGCTCGCGTTCGACGCGGGCTTTTTCCGCCATCTTGTCGGTCCTCAGCGCAAAGGGGAGCGCCGGCGATGCCAGCGCTTCCTGATTGGGGCAGGATGCTCCAACGTCGATCGAGCGCATGAGCGCTCGATCGAGGCAGCCCGTCGCGGGCGTGTACCGCGACGGGGCGAACTGAAAAATGCCATGGACGGCATTTTTCAGCGCTCCATCAATACACCCGCTTCATGGGCGGGATGGGGGCGACCTCGTCGGTCAGGGTGTGCGTGGTCACGGCGCGGTAACCCAGGCGCACCTGACCGCTCACCACGTCCGGCACCCAGGCCAGCGAGTGCTTCATCCAGTTGACGTCGTCGCGTTCCGGGTAGTCGTCGCGGGCGTGGGCGCCACGCGATTCCTTGCGCTCGGCGGCGCAGTCCATGGTGGCCAGCGACACCGTGAGCAGGTTTTCGAGCTCGAGCGCCTCGACCAGGTCCGTGTTGAACACCATGCCGTGATCGGTAAGACCGATATCGGGCAACATGGCGGCCGCTTCGCGGATTTCCTTCACGCCCGCCTGCAGCGTGTCTTCCTTGCGGAACACCGCGCAGCGCAGCTGCATGGTGCGCTGCATACGCTCGCGGATCTCGGCCGGCGAGTAGCGGCCCTTGGCGGTGCGCGTGCGCTCGAAGCGCTCGATGCCACGGCGCCCGGCCTCGGCGGTGATCTTCGGCTCCGGCAGCGTCGGCAAGGTGTCCTTCAAACGCAGCGCCGCGGCGCGGCCGAACACGATGATGTCGAGCAGGCTGTTGGCGCCCAAGCGATTGGCGCCGTGCACCGACACGCAGGCCGCCTCGCCGATGGCGAACAGGCCCGGCACCACGAAGTCGTTGCCGCGCTCGTCCTGGTTGATGACTTCACCGTGGTAGTTGGTCGGGATGCCGCCCATGTTGTAGTGCACGGTCGGCAACACAGGAATCGGCTCGCGCGTCACGTCCACATTGGCGAAGATGCGCGCCGTCTCGGAAATGCCGGGCAGGCGCTCGTGCAGCGTGTCGGCACCCAGGTGTTCCAGGTGCAGCAGGATGTGGTCCTTGTTGGGGCCGCAGCCGCGGCCTTCCAGGATCTCCACCGTCATGGCGCGGGAGACGACGTCGCGCGAGGCGAGATCCTTGGCGCTTGGCGCGTAGCGCTCCATGAAACGCTCGCCGAGCGCATTGGTCAGATACCCGCCCTCGCCGCGCGCGCCTTCGGTGATCAGACAGCCGGCCGGGTAGATGCCGGTCGGGTGGAACTGCACCATCTCCATGTCCTGCAGCGGCACGCCGATGCGCGCCGCCAGCGCCATGCCGTCGCCGGTGCAGATGTGCGCCGCGGTGCAGGACTGGTACGCCCGCCCGTAGCCGCCGGTGGCGAGCACCACGGCGCGGGCGAAAAAGCGGTGCAGGCGACCCTCGACCATATCGTAGGCGACCACGCCGATCACCCGGCCGGCGGCGTCGGTCATCAGATCGACGGCAAAGAACTCGACGAAGAACTGCGCCTTGTGCTTCAGCGACTGCTGGTACAGCGTGTGCAGCATGGCGTGACCGGTGCGATCGGCGGCGGCGCAGGTGCGCTGCGCCGGCGTCTTGTGGTCGGCCTGGTACTGGCCGCCGAACGGCCGCTGGTAAATCTTGCCGTCCTCGGTGCGCGAGAACGGCATGCCGGCGTTTTCGAGCTCGATCACCGCCGCGATGGCCTGCTGGCACATGTACTGGATGGCGTCCTGGTCGCCCAGCCAGTCCGAGCCCTTGACGGTGTCGTAGAAGTGGTCGCGCCAGTCGTCGTCCACCATGTTGCCGAGTGCGGCATTGATGCCGCCCTGCGCCGCCACGGTGTGCGAACGGGTCGGGAATACCTTGGAAAGGCACGCCACCGACATGTTCTCGGCCGCCATGCCGAAGGTGGCGCGAAGGCCGGCGCCGCCGGCGCCGACGACCACCACATCGAAGCGGTGATCGGTAATCTGCTGCTCGCTGCTCATAACACTCACTGTCCGAACATCACGCGCAGCACCGCCAGCACCGCCACGGTGCCCAGGCCCACGGTGAACACCACAAGGCCAATCAGCGCCGCCAGGCTGCGCCCGGGCACGTGGATGTAGTCCTCGATCAGCACCCGGCTGCACAGGTAGGCGTTGATCATGGCAATCACAAAAAACAACAGCACGAGGCCGCCGGTGCAGGACGCGGCGAGCCAGGCGCGCGCCTCCTCGAGCGTCACGCCACCCGCCGACAGGCACAGCAGCTGCGCCAGCAGCACGGCGCCCAGCACGATCAACGCCGCGGCGGTCAGGCGCTCCCAGAAAAACGCCCCGGTGCCGGTGCCGGCCGCACCATGACCGCGCGCCAGCGCGCGCGGCGAGCGAAACTGCGTCATCAGGCGGCCCTCATGGCAAGGTAAAGCCACACCAGCAGCGTGGCGGCGGCCGAACCGAACAGCGCCAGGCGGCCGGTCAGGCGCGCGGTGGCCAGCTCGAAGCCGTAGCCGAGATCCCAGGCGAAGTGGCGTATCCAGTGCGCGGCATAGAAAAACGCGCAGAACGTCCAGCCGAACAACATGACCTTGCCGATCACGCTGCCCCACAGCCCGGACATGGCGTCGAACAACGGGCCGCCGTGGGCGATGGCCAGCAGCCAGACGGCCAAAAACACCAGCCCGATCAGCAGGGCGGCGCTGGCGGCGCGGTGCAAAATGGAAGTGTAACTGCCGATCAGCGGTCGGTAGATGGTGAGGTGAGGCGACAACGGCCGCGGTTTGCCCATGCGGCAGACTCCCTTGCTGGATACGCTTGCGTTATGCGTCACACGCCGTCGCCATGCCCGGCTGCAGCCGCCCACGGTCACCGAACGTGGCCGCCGAGTTTACCACGCCAACCGGCAACGCCGACCGGCGTTTGGTCGCAACCGGGTCATGCATTAGAATGCCGCGCCCTCGAAATCCGCCCCCCGGCCGCCGCGCAACAGACCGGCGGCGCAGCTGGAGTCCCGCGACATGGGGATCACCGAATCGCCTCAGAAAACCTTCGCTCCGTACCAGCCCAAGCCGGGCGAGGAGTACATGAGCGAAGCGCAGAAAGAACATTTCCGGCAGATCCTGCGCGCCTGGCGCGACGAGCTGGCTGCCGAGATGGATCGCGCCCGCCACCGCATGCAGGACGAGACCATCAACTACCCGGACCCGACCGACCGCGCCACGCAGGAGTCCGAGATGACGCTCGAGCTGCGCACGCGTGACCGCGAACGCAAGCTGATCCGCAAAATCGAGGAAACGCTCGACCAGATCGACGCCGGGGAGTACGGCTACTGCGAAGCGTGCGGGGCCGAGATCGGCCTGCGGCGACTGGAAGCCCGGCCCACCGCCACCTTGTGCATCGACTGCAAGTCGCTGGCGGAAATCCGCGAGCGGCAGATGGGCTGAGCCCGCCGAGCACGCCATGCCGATCCGCCTATTCCACAACCCGCGCTGTTCCAAGTCGCGCCAAGCGCTCGCGCTGCTGCGCGAGCACGGCGTGGAGCCAGAGGTGATCGAATACCTCAAGCAGCCTCCGACGGGGGCCGAGATCGAAAAACTGCTCGAGTTGCTTGGCATGGAGCCCCGGCAACTGATGCGCAGGGGCGAGGCGGCCTACAAGGAGCTGGGTCTCGACGATCCGGCCCTGACGCGGGCGGCGTTGATCGATGCCATGGCCGAACACCCGATCCTCATCGAGCGCCCGATCGCCACCGACGGCGAGCGCGCCGTGCTGGGGCGTCCGCCGGAAAAGGTGCTGGAACTGTTGTGAGCTTGGGAAACGCTGATTTATTCAGCGTTTTCCGTCCGGGGCAGGATGCCCCGGCCCGAATCAAGGGCTAAGCCCTTGATTCACGGAACGTCGCGCAGTACACGCCCGCGGCTCAAGCGGACTTGCCGGCCGCCAGAATCGCCGCGACCGCCTTCGGATCGACGCGCGTCAGCAGCGCCTTGTATGGCGCGACGGGGTGACCCAGCAGCGGCCGCCGGCGCGTGGCCCAGGCAAGCGGTGCACCGAGGAGTGCTTCGACGTCCGCCGCCAGGCGCGGCAGCACGGGTTTGAGATAAACCATCAGCAGCCGGAACAGGTTCAGCGCCTGCGTGCACACGCCGTGCGCGTCCGGCAGATGCGCCGGGTCCTTGACCAGCGTCCATGGCGCGGCGGCGGCGATGTACTCGTTGGCCCGATCGGCGAGCGCC
>NZ_JAQVGQ010000005.1 GCF_028696615.1 Immundisolibacter sp.
GCCCTCAAAGAAGGCTACTACGGCAAATTCTGAGCACCGGAACCACCGCCATGACCATCCAGATCACCAAGAAAATCACCGGCTACAGCGTGGTGCGCCCGGAAGAACCCGCCGCCAAGCCGGCCGAAACCGCGGCCGCGCCCGAACGCGAAAAGCCGCACGTCATCCAGATGCACGAAAAGCTGGAGCGGCCGGAAACCCTGCGCGGCACCACCTACAAAATCAAAACCCCGCTCACCGAGCACGCCCTGTACGTGACCATCAACGACATCGTGCTCAATCCCGGCACCGAGCACGAGCACTACCGGCCGTTCGAGATCTTCATCAACTCCAAAAACATGGAGCACTTCCAGTGGATCGTTGCGCTGACGCGCATCATCTCGGCGGTGTTCCGCAAAGGCGGCGACATCACCTTTCTGGTGGAAGAACTCAAAGCCGTATTCGACCCGCGCGGCGGTTATTTCAAGAAAGGCGGCCGCTACATGCCGTCGCTGGTGGCCGAAATCGGCGACGTCATCGAACAACACCTGCGCGCCATCGGCATGCTGCCGGACCGCGAACTCGACGCCCGGCAACTGAAACTCATCGACGAGAAACGCAGCGAATACGAAGCCCGCACCGGCCAGAAGCAGGCCGACAACGACGCCACCTACCCGGACGGCGCACAGCTCTGCTACAAGTGCAACACCAAGGCCATGATCCTGATGGACGGCTGCCTGACCTGCCTCAATTGCGGGGAGTCGAAGTGCGGGTGACGGCGCGCAACGCCTGTTCGTAACCAGCTCGCCGTAGGATGCGGTGAGGCACGAACCGCATCAATCGAGGCTTCCCCTCACCGAGCGGCCCAGGCGGACTCATCAATGCCACACCGATCCGCACTACCGGGAAATTTAACAGGCCATTGAAAAAGGGCTTCCTGCCCTTTTTCAACTCGGCTCGTCGCGGCACATGTCCGCAACGAGCCTCCCCCACATCAAGCGCTTGACGCGCTTGATGTGGGGGCAAGCCATCCCTGGCTTGCCTTAACAGGCCGTTGAAAAAGGTTTTTCAACGGCCTGTTAACATGCAAAATTGGTGGGCACGGCCTTGCGGCCTTTGCCCATCCAACCAGGGACCCACGAGGGCCAAGTTTATGGGGTGCCGCCCATGTACGGCCTGATCCTGTTCCTGCACATCCTCGGTGCCACCGTGTGGACCGGCGGGCATATCGTGCTGTCGGTGGTGGTGCTGCCCGGCGTGCTGCGCGGGCGGGCGCCCGACCAGCTGCTGCGCTTTGAAGCCGCGTTCGAGAAAATCGGCATGCCGGCGCTGCTGGTGCAGGTGGTCACCGGCATCGTGCTGGCGCGGCGCCTGATTCCAGATGTTGCCGACTGGTTCGATTTTTCGAATCCCGTCGCGCACGTGGTAGTGACGAAGCTCACGTTACTTGCCGTAACCGTAGCGCTGGCGCTCGATGCGCGCTTTCGCGTGCTGCCAAAACTCGACGCATCCCGGCTGACCGACATGGCCTGGCACATCGTGCCGGTCACTGTCCTGTCGGTGCTGTTCGTCGCCGCCGGGGTTTCCTTTCGTGCCGGTTGGTTTTAGGAGAATCCGCATACCGCCTCACCGACCGCTCGCGGCGCGGTACACGCCCGCGCGGCGCTGCATGAATAAATGGCTTACGCCCTCGATTCAGAGTTTGTGAAGAAATGCGCGTCCTGCGCATTTCTTGCGTCGCCCGTCCGGTACACGCCCGGACGGGCTCCCGCGAATCAAGCCCTTGCGGGCTCGATTCGCGTCCGGCCATCCCTGGCCGGCCTCGGAGCTTGAAAAATTCACAAGCCCTCAGCGTTCGAGCTGGTACAGCACGTCCGCGGTCTGCGTCAGACCGGACACCACCTCCAGCAGCCAGCGTCGGGTGAGCGTGTAACGCAGCGTGACGGCGTTGCCCTGCCCGGCGAGCGCCAGGCCGTAGCCCACGTACAGGCGCGGGGTGAGGTAACGGCCGAGCGCCAGGCTGGCGCCGCCGTTGCCGTCGCCACCCAGCTTGGCCTCGTCCAGGCCCAGGACCGACCCCAGCCGCTTGACCAGCATGCCGCCGCCGCGCAGCCCGGCCGAGGCGGCGGCCTGCATCAACAGCTCGCTTTCGCTGCCCTTGGCCTGCTGCAGCGGCCGGCCCAGCAGCAGATACGACAGGATGTCCGCCTGCGCCATGGCGGGGGTGGAAAACAGCTCGGTTTCGGGCGCCTTGGCGGTGCCGCGCAGGCGCACGCCGGCGGTCACCTCGCCCACCGTGCGCTCGGCGGTGATGCGCAGCGCCGGGTTGTCCGGCGGGCCGCCGGCGTAGCGCAGTTCGCCCTCGGTGACCGGCAGGCGCTGACCGTAGAAGGCGTACTGACCTTCCTCGACGCGCACCGTGCCGCTGACCGCGGTGCTGCCGTCGGGGTGCTGCTCGAGGCGCACGGCGCCGCCCAGACGACCCTCGAAACCGTAGGCGTCCACGCGCATATCGTCGCCCAGCACCACGCGCAGGTCGGCCTGCGCGGTGAGCGGCGCGCTTTGCGGCGCCTCGCGTCCCAGCACCACCACGTCGGGCGAGGCGCGCACCGCGGCGGGCTGGTCCTGCGCATGGATACGCGCCCGCGGGACGGCGATTTCACCCCTCACGGCCACACGCCCGGCTGCGAATTCGAGATCGACATGCGGGCTCACCTGCGCCTGCAGGGCCGTGGTGTCGAGCGCCTGAAAGCGCTCGCCGTGCAGCTCGAGCCGCACGCGCGGGCCATCCGCCGCACGACTGGCGTCGCCATCCACCTGCAGCGTGCCGTCGCCGGAGCGCGCGCGGGCGGACAGGCGCAGCGTGTCGCCGCCGTCACCGCGGACGCTGGCCTGCACGTCGCGCAGCTCGATGCCGAGCGCCGGCACGGCGGCGCGGGCATCCAGCACGGCGGCTTCGCCGGCAAGGCGCGGCGCGGCCAGCGTGCCGCCAATGTCGAACCGCGCGGTGGCGCGGCCGGCAAGACCCTCCACCTGCGCCAGCCAGGGCTCGAAAAAACCGATGTCGGGAAGCTGCGCGTCGAGCGCGCCCGACAGCGGCGCCGCGGCGCCGGCCGGCAGCGGCGGCAGGCGCAGCGTGGCATCGAGCAGATCGCCACCGCCCGCCTGGGCGAGACGCGCCACGAGCTGCCCGCCCACAGCGTCGAGACGGCCATCCACCTGCAGGCCGCCGTGCGCGAACCGGCGCCGGCTGCCGTCCGGGGCCGGCACCGACAGCGCGCCGGCCGGTGCTGCCAGGCGCAGCTCGCCCTGCAGCGGACCGCCGGCGCGGCGCAGGCGCAGATGACCGTCGAGCGCGCCGTCCGCGCTGGCGCCCACCTCGCCGAGCGCCACCAGCGGCGCCAGTGGCAGCGCGCGGATGTCCACCGCCAGGTCGAGATCGGCGCCGGCCCGTCGCCCGCCGGCGCACACCTGCGCCTCGTCGGCCCGCCAGCAGTGCTGGCCGGCGGACTGCACATGGCGGCGCAGTTCCAGCGCCAGCGGACCGGCCAGCGCCCAGTCGCTGGGCGGCAGGCCACGCAGCGTGCCGCGCGTGAAGCGCCCCTGCCAGCCGTCGGCCAGCAGGCCGCCGCGGCCGGCGAGCGCCAGGCGCTGGTCGTTGCGCGCCAGGTCGAGCTGCACGGCGTGATCGGCGGCGGCGCCGTCGACGGCGAGATCGAGCGCCAGGCGCTGGCCGCCGACCGCCACGCCGTCGGCCGCGATGCGCAGCGCCAGCCGGTCCTGCGGGCGGTCGAGATCGAGTGCCGCACTCAGCGTCTTGGCGGCCAGATCGGCGTAAGCGAGATCGGCGCCGTCGAGGCGCAGCCGCGCCTGGGCAAGACCGGGACCTGCAAGGCGCGCCTTCGCGCTCAGTCGCCCACGCGCGCCGGCCAGCAGCTCGCCCGCCGCTGGCACCTCCAATGCCACCTCGAGCGGCGGTCCTGCGCCAAGCGCGCTGCCGGCGGCACGCAAGCGGGCGCGGCCGAGGCGCAGGTCGATCTCGGACAGGCGCAGCGCACCCGGCTGCCAGACGACGGCGCCGCTGCCGGCGAGCGGCTGCCCGCGCAGCCGGCCGCCGAGCCGGGTGAGCTGTAGCTGCGTCTGCGCGGCATCGCCGCTGACGGCGACGTCGAGCGCCACGCGGCCCGGGTACTTGGGCCACAGCAGGCCAGGATCGAGCCCCGCGGCCTGGAGGCTCGCGGCATAGCGCAGCGCCGGCGCCCAGTGCAGCTCGCCTGCGCCGTGCAGGCGGCCGTCCAGGAGCCGTGCATCCAGCGCCTCGAGCCGCGCCTGGCCGGTGTCGCCGCGCAGCCGGGCAGCCAGTTCGCCGGTCTGGCCCTCGGCGGTGAGCGCCGCTTGCAGCGTGAGCGCCCAGTCGTCCAGGCGGCCGTCCAGCCGGGCGCTGCCGCTGGGCGATTGCAGGCGCGGCGGCGCGTCGCCAAGCGGCCAGCGCAGCGCCTGCCAGTCGAGCCGGGCCTCGAGCGTGCGGCGCGTCAAATCGGCCGCGGCGGCCAGATCGACGCGGCTGCCCGGCGCCGCCCGTGCCTGCGCCGTCAGCCGCCAGACGGCACCCTCGCCCTGCGCGCCGAGTCGGCCGTCGAGCGTGCCGGCCGGCGTCTTTTCGAGCCGGTAGGCGATGTCGATGCCGGCCGCGGCGCCGCGGCCGCGGGCGCGGCCGTCCACTGCCAGCGGCCAGGGCGGCAGGCCGGGCCGCCAGGCGGCGAGCGGCGCGCCCTCGAGCCACAGGTGCGCCTGCCACGGACCGCCGGCGAGCGGCGCATCGAGGCTCGCCAGCAGCCGCGCCGGTGCCGGATCGGCCGCGCGCAGCGCCGCCTGCAAGCCGTGTTCGAGGCTGCCGCCGAGGCTGCCGTGCAGCGCAAGTGGCGCGCCGCCGGGCTGCACCAGGCGCGCCTGCACCAGACCATCGAGCGCGCCCGCGCCGGCCAGATCGAGCCGCAGCGCGGCCTGCGCCGACCAGCCGTCGGCCGCCAGCGCGAGCTCGCGCAGGTGAAGGCGACTGCCGGCCAACTGACCGGCCAGGCGCAGGCGGTCGATGCGCTGCACGGCACCGCCGGCCGGCTGCAGCGCAAGGCCGCGCACCTCGAGCGCATCCAGCGTGATCCGCCCCGGCACGGCGAGCCTAGGCACCGCAGGCGGGCCGGCGGCCGGCGCGCCGTCGCCGAGCGTCATGCGCAGCTCGTCGATGGCGATGCGCCCGAGCGCCAGCTCGCGCCAGCGCAGCGCGCCCGGCTGCCAGTCGAGCGCCGCTGCCTGCAGGCGCGTGGCGCCCAGGCGCAGGTCGAACGCCCGCAGCCGCAGCCCCGCGCGCAGGCTGCCGCCGACCTCGCCCACCGCGAACGCGCCGCCCGACGCCGCCGCAAGGCCGCGCACCAGCGCCCGGGTGGCGCGCTCGCTGCCGAGCGCCAGGTAGCCTGCCAGGCCCACCAGCAGCAGCGCCGCCAACAGCCCGCGCGCGATGCGCAGCGCCCGCCTCACAGGTCCGGCCCCACGGTGACGTGCAGGCGCAGCGGCGCGCCCGGCTCGGAGATGGCGCTGGCCACATCGACGCGCAGCATGCCCACCGGCGAGCGCCAGCGCAGGCCGACGCCCACGCCGCGCTCGAGGTTCAGGCGCGTGCCGTCGAAGGCGTTGCCGGTGTCGAAGAACAGCGCGCCGCCGACATTGCCGGCGAACATCCACTCGTACTCCAGGCTCGCCACCAGCAGGTGGCGGCCGCCGGCCACGTCACCGTGGCGGTCGCGCGGGCCGAGTTTTTCGTAGTCGAAGCCGCGCACGCTCTGATCGCCGCCGGCGAAGAACCGCAGCGAGGCCGGCAGCTCGCCGAAGCCATCGACCCAGGTGGAACCCACGTCCAGTCGCCCCAGCAGGCGCTGACTTCGGCCGAGCCCGCGCACCACTTTGCCGCCGGCGCGCAGTTGCACCAAGCTGAGGTCGGACAGCAGGCCGGCCAGCGCGCCGCGCAGGGTGACATCCAGCCGCCAGCCGCGACGCGGCCACAGCGCATCGTCGGCATGGCTGGCGCGCCAGCCGATGGACGGCATCAGCAGGCCGGTGGTGGCGTCGTCGCCGCCGGCATCGAAACGCTCGAACAGGTAATCGAGCGCCAGCGTGCGGCGGCCGCTGCCGAGCCGGCGCGTGACCGCCGCCTGCAGGTCGATGTTTTCGGACAGACGGGCGGTGGTGTCCTCGCGTTCGAGGGCGGCGCCGAAGCTCAATTGCTCGGTGCGCGGATCGGCCAGCGGGATGCGGTAGCGGGTGGACAGCTCGCTGTCGCGCGGCGACAGCAGCAGCGTGTTGGTCAAGGCGTGACCGCGGTCATTCACGTAGCGGCGGTCGTAACCGGCGCGCAGGCGCGGCCCGCTGTCGGTGGCAAAGCCGACGCCGGCGTTGTAGGCGCTGCGCGGGCGCGGCGTGAACCGCACCGTCACCGGCACCGTGTGGGTCGCCGGGTCGCGCTCGCCGGGCTGCACCTGCACGCCCGAAAAATAGCCGCTGTCGGCGAGCGCGCTCTGATAGTCCAGCAGGCGCGCGGCGCGGTAGGGCTCGCCCGGCTGCGGGGCGCCGTAGCGGCGCAGCAGCGCCGCGCCGACCACCGTGTCGTCGATGTCGACGTCGCCGAAGCGGTAACGCTCGCCGCTGGCCAGGGTGAGCGTGATGCGCGCCTGGTAGGCGTCCGGGTCCACCTCGACGCGATGCGCGGTGAAGGCGGCGTCGAGGTAGCCGTGCTCGTGCAGCGTCTCGAGCAGGGCGCGCTTGCCGTCCTCGTAACGGGCGTGCTGCAGCCGATCGCCGACCTCGAGCGGAAACGCCGCCAGCGCGGTGTTCAGTTCAGGGTCGGTCGTGGCCGGACCGGTGAGGCTCAAATCCAGCCGCGCCACGCGCAGCGGCGGGCCGCGGTCGATGCGATACCGCGCCAGCCAGCCGTCGGCGTCGTGGGTGAGGCTGGCGTCGATCTGCGGGCGGTAGTAGCCGGCCGCCTCGAGCGCGGCGCGGATCTGCCGCGGCGCGGCGGCATGGGCGCGGCGGATGCGCGCCTCGGCAAGCGGCTCACGGCGCGCCTCGGCGCCGATGTCGAGCCCCGCCAGCACACTGCCGGTGAGCGTCTTGGGCAGGCCGTCGAGCACCACGCGCAGCGTGTCGGCGCGCGCCGCCGGCCACAGCAGCACCCACAACAGGACAAAGCCGCCGGCCAGGCGCGTCACTCCACGACCTCCTCGAAAAATTCCGTGCCCGGAATTTTTCAGCCTGGCGCGCGACGGCGCCACCGGCCGCACGCCGCGTGGGCGACGCGCGGCGGCATTGCCTCAGAGTTTGTGAAGAAATGCGCGTCCTGCGCATTTCTTGTGTCGCCCGTCCGGTACACGCCCGGACGGGCTCCCGCGAATCAAGCCCTTACGGGCTCGATTCGCGTCCGGCCATCCCTGGCCGGCCTGAGCGCTTGAAAAATTCACAAGCTCTCAGACGCCGCTACCGCCCTGGCGGCTGGAGTCGGCGGTGGTCGATGCCGGCGCGCTGCGCCCGCCGCCCTGATAACGCTTCAGCAGCAGCGTGCCCTGCGGGCGGCCGCGCTTTTCGCGGTCGATGCGTACCGGAAAATAATCGAGCTGCGGCGCGCACCACAGCGTGACGGTGTATTTGCCGCCGCTTTGCGTGCGCCGCACCTTGACGGCGTGGAAGGTGCCGGCCGGGGTGGTGACGTCCTCCTCGCCCAGCGTTTCGAGCGTGTAGTCGCGGATTTCGCCGTCCGAGCCGTACAGCACTGGCGCCGTCATGCCGGTGCCGCCGGCGGCCAGCGTGCGCCGCAGCGCCTCGACATAGACGAGTTCGTCCAGGGTACCCGGCGACAGCCTCGCCGGCGGGGTATCACCCTGGGCTTCGCGCACCTGTCCGGCCTGCCAGTCGAACAGGAATTCGTAATCGCGCTGTTTCTTGCCGCCCTGGCGCAGGTGCACGTAGCGCTGCGGCTGCCAGCCGTGCTGATCGACCTTGCCGCTGCTCTCGTCGTGGAAGGTCTCCTGCGTGAACAGCGCCACCACACCGCCCGGGGTCACGTCCAGCGTCAGCCGATAATGGCCGTCGGCGGCCTGGTAGCTCTGCGCCGCCTCGCCGCCCTCGATGCTGCCCTGGCGCACGGTGTAGACCGCCTGCCATTGGCTGGGCGGCGCCGCCTGCGCAGCGCCCGTCAGCAACAGCACCGCCGCCGCCAGCCGGCGGGCTTTGGCGAGACCGTTTCGAATCTGCTCAATCATCGCGTTCTCCTGCGGCGGCGAACTGCACCGGCGCCGCGAGCCACAGGCCGTCGAGCAACACCCGCTCGCCGACCAGCGCAAGACGACCCTGCGCATACCAGCCTAAGACCGTCGGATAGAGCCGGTGTTCGGCGGCCAGCACGCGCGCGGCGAGCGTGTCCGGCGTGTCGCCGGCCTGCACCGGCACGCGAATCTGCGCGATCAGCGGCCCGCCGTCCACGGCGGCGGTGACGAAATGCACGCTCGCGCCGTGCTCGGCCACGCCGGCGGCCAGCGCCCGCTCGTGCGTGTGCAGGCCCGGGAAGTCCGGCAGCAGCGAGGGATGGATGTTGAGCAGCCGGCCGCGGTGACGGGCCGCGAAATCGGCCGTCAGCACGCGCATGAAACCCGCCAGCACGACCAGATCGCACGGCACCGCGTCCAACTGGGCTTGCAGCGCCTGCTCGAAACCGGAGCGGTCCGGAAACCGGCGATGATCGATCACCGCCGTCGGCACGCCGGCCGCCGCGGCGAGCTCGAGGCCGCCGGCGTGCGGGCGGTTGCTGATCACCTGCACCACCTGCGCCGGCAGGGTGCCGGCGGCGCAGGCGCGCAGGATGGCGTCGAGGTTGCTGCCGCGCCCGGAGATCAGTACCGCAAGACGCGTCGGGCGCCCCGTCACGGCACCAGCACGACGCCCGGGCCGTCCCCGCGCGGCACGATCTCGCCCACCAGGCAGGCGCTCTCGCCGGCGTCCGTGAGGCGCGCGATGGCCTCCTCGGCGCGCGAGGCCGGCAGGATCACCACCAGGCCCAGGCCACAGTTGAAGGTGCGCCACATCTCGGCATCGGCGATGCCGCCGTGCTGCTGCAGCCAGTCGAAGATGGCCGGCCGCTGCCAGGCGCGGGTGTCCAGGCGCGCCGCGAGCCCGTGCGGCAGCACGCGCGGGATGTTCTCGATGAGGCCACCGCCGGTGATGTGGGCGATGCCGACCACCGGCAGCGCGGTCAGCAGCTCCAGCACCGGTTTCACGTAGATGCGCGTCGGCGCCAACAGCGTGGCGCCGAGCGTGCCGTCGCCGAACGGGGCGTGCAGGTCCGCCCCGACGTGCTGCACCACCTTGCGCGCCAGCGAATAGCCGTTCGAATGCAGGCCGCTGGAGGCCAAACCGATCACCGCATCGCCGGCGCGGATGGCGTGGCCGTCCAGGATGCGCGATTTCTCGACCACGCCGACGCAGAAGCCGGCGAGGTCGTAGTCGCCGGCCGGGTACATGCCGGGCATCTCGGCGGTCTCGCCGCCGGCCAGCACCGCGCCCGCCAGCTCGCAGCCGCGGGCGATGCCGGCCACCACCGCGGCGGCGATGTCCACGTCCAGTTTGCCGGTGGCGAAGTAGTCCAGAAAGAACAGCGGCTCGGCGCCCTGCACCAGCACGTCGTTGGCGCACATGGCGACCAGGTCGATGCCGACCGTGTCGTGGATGCCAAGGTCGATGGCCAGGCGCAGCTTGGTGCCGACACCGTCGGTGCCGGCCACCAGCACCGGCTCGCGGTAACGCCGGGGCAGCTCGAGCAGCGCGCCGAAACCGCCGATGCCGGCCAGCAGCTCCGGGCGGCGGGTACGGGCGGCGAGCGGCCGGATGCGCTCGACGAGGGCGTTGCCGGCGTCGATGTCGACACCGGCGTCGCGGTAACTGAGGCCGGAAGCGGGCCGCTCGCCCATGACAAGAAAACTCACGTAGAAACACGGATCGGGGCACAATGGTAGCCGTTCCCCGCCACCACCGCCTACCAGGGCCTGATGCGCCTGCTGCTGCCGCTCGTTTGCGCCGTGCTCGTGCTGTGCCTGTGCCGCCCGGCGGCGGCGCTCGACCTGTATCGCGCCAGCGCGCCGCTCGACGACACCGGCCAGACGGCCCGCGACGACGCCGTCACCGCCGCCTTCGGACGCGTGCTGGCGCAGGTCGCCGGCCGCCAGGCGGTGGCAGCGCTGGCGCAGCAGCCGGCCGGGCGCAAGGCGGCGCAAAACGCCCTGCTCGGCTTTCGCGCCGGCAGCGGCGCCGACGGCGCGCCGCAGATCGAGGCCCGCTTCGATCCGGCCGCGGTGCGCGCGTTTCTGGCCAGCCAGCGCATCGCAGCGCTGCCGGACCGGCGCCCGACGCTGCTGCTGTGGCTGCTGCTGGATGGCAGTGCGCCCGCCTGGCTGGGTGCCGACGAGCCGCCGCAGCTGGCCGCCGCGGTCATGCAATCGGCCAGCGCGCGCGGCCTGCCGCTGCTGCTGCCGATGCTGGACCTGGACGAGCGCGCCAAGCTGCCGCCCGCCATCGATCCTGCCGACCCGGCCAGCCTGGGGGCGCTGACCACCGCCGCCGCGCGCTACCGCCCGGACGGCGTGCTGTTCGGCCGCCTGCGCGGTGGCGGCGACCGCTGGCAGGCCGATCTGCGCCTGACCCTGCCCGGCCGGGATGATGTCGCCTGGTCTGGCGTCGGCAACAGCGCCGAGGCGGCCATCGACACCGCCCTCGATCGCATCGGCGGCCTGCTCGGCCCCGCCTTGCCAGACGGCCCGCCGGCGCCGGTGCAAATCACCATCGAAGGCATCGACGACGTGGCCGCCTACGCGCGCGTGGCCGAGCATCTGTCGCGCGTGCCGGGCCTGCGCGGCCTGCACCCGGTGGCGCTCGGCCAGGGACGGGCCGTGTTCGGCTTCGAGCTCGCCGGCGGGCCGGCGGCGCTGGCCAGCCGGGTCGAGCCCGGCGCGCCGTTCACGCGCGCCGGTGACTCGCCCGACTATCGGTACCGGCCATGAATCCGCTGGCGCGCCGGCGGCTGCTGATCGGCGCCGGCCTGCTGGGCGCGGCGCTGCTGGTCTGGCTGCTGGGGCCGGTGCTGGCGCCGTTCTTCGTCGCAGCGCTGCTGGCCTACATCGCCAACCCGCTGGTGGAGCGGCTCGGCCGCCTGCTGCCGCGCAGCTGGGCCACGGTGCTGGTGTTCGTCGTGCTCAGCGTGTTCGGCCTGCTGGCGCTGCTGTTCGCCATCCCGGCGCTGCAGCGTCAGGCGGTCAGCCTGCTGCAGCAGTTGCCGCGCTTTCTGGACTGGCTGGAGCAGACCGCGGTGCCGTGGCTGCACCACACGCTCGACCTGCCACCGGGCACGCTGTCCATGGCCGCCGCGCGCGGCTGGCTGCAGGAGCACTGGGCGCAGGCCGGCAGCTTCGCCGCGCAGGGCCTGGGACGGCTGGTCAGCTCCGGTCTGGGGCTGATCGGCCTGCTGGTGAATGCGGTCGCGGTGCCGGTGGTGACGTTCTACCTGCTGCGCGACTGGCCGCAGCTGCTGGCGCAGATCGACGCCCTGCTGCCGGCGCGCTGGCGCCCGGCGGTGCGCGCATTCGCGGCCGAGGCCGACCGCGTGCTGGGCGGTTTTCTGCACGGCCAGCTGCTGGTGATGCTGGCGCAGGGCACCTTCTACGCCGTCGCGCTGACCGTGGTCGGGCTCGACCAGGGCCTGCTGATCGGCTTCACCGCCGGGCTGGTCACCTTCGTGCCGTACCTGGGCGGGGTGATCGGCCTCACGCTGGCGCTGATCGCCGGGCTCATCCAGTTCCAGGACGTGTGGCACCTGGTCGCCATCGGCGGGGTGTTCGCCGCCGGCCAGATGCTGGAAAGCCTGGTGCTGACTCCGCTGCTGGTCGGCGACCGGCTCGGCCTGCACCCGGTGGCGGTGATCTTCGCGGTCATGGCCGGCGGGCAGTTGTTCGGCTTTTTCGGCGTGCTGCTGGCGCTGCCGGTCAGCGCGGTGCTGGCGGTGCTGGTGCGCCGCGCGCTCGACCGCTACCGGCAAAGCGCCTGGTACCGGCAGGAGCCGCCGTGCTGAGCGGCCAACAACCGCTCGCGCTGCGCCTGCGGGCGGATCAGACCTTCGACGGCTTCATCGGCCCGCCCGGCAGCGGCGGCGCGCGCGCCTGCCAGCTGGCGCAGGCGCTGGCCCGTGGGCGCGAACGCACGCCGCTGTACCTGTGGGGATCGCCGGCCAGCGGCAAGACGCATCTGCTGCACGCCGCGCTCGCCGCCGCCGCGGCGCATGACCAGCGCGCCGCCTACCTGCCGCTGCGCGAGCTTCGCGCCGCCGGCGCGGTGCAGGCGGTGAGTGCATTCGAGCAGTTCGACCTGGTGTGCGTGGATGACCTGGACGCCGTGGCCGGCGACGAGGCGGCGGAACTGGCGCTGTTCCACCTCTACGACCGGCTGCGCGCCGCTGGCGGGCGCCTGATCGTCACCGCCAGCGCCACGCCGGCCGCGCTCGGCCTGCACCGCCCGGAACTGCGCAGCCGCCTCGGCTGGGGCGTGGTCTGCCACTTGGAACCGCTCGGCGATGCCGACAAGCGCACACTGCTGCTGCGCCGCGCCGCCGAGCAGGGCCTGACGCTCGCCGAGCCGGTGGCCGACTACCTGCTGCGCCACCACAGCCGCGACCTGCGCGACCTGCTCACGACGCTCGATCGGCTGGAACGCGCCACGCTCGCCGCGCAGCGCCACCCCACGCTGCCGTTCGTGCGCGAGCTGCTGGCCCAGGCGCCGTGAGCACCGCCAGCTTCGCCGAGCGCCTGCTGGCCTGGCACGCCCGCGCCGGCCGGCACGACCTGCCCTGGCAGCGGCCGCGTACGCCGTACCGGGTGTGGGTGTCGGAAATCATGCTGCAGCAGACGCAGGTGGCGACCGTGATTCCCTACTTCGAGCGCTTCATGGCGCGCTTCGCCGACCTGCCGGCGCTGGCCGCGGCGCCGCTGGACGAGGTGCTGCACCTGTGGACCGGCCTTGGCTACTACGCCCGGGCGCGCCACCTGCACCGCGCCGCAGCGCAGGTGTGCCGCGAGCACGGCGGCGAGCTGCCAACCGACATCGAGGCGCTGGCCGCGCTGCCCGGCATCGGCCGCTCGACCGCCGCCGCCATCCTGGCCCAAGCGCACGACCAGCGCCAGCCGATCCTGGACGGCAACGTCAAGCGCGTGCTGTGCCGCCATCGGGCGGTCGCCGGCTGGCCGGGCGCGGCGGCGGTACAGAAAACGCTCTGGCAGCTCGCCGAGCGCTACACGCCGCCTGGTGATGCCGCCGCCTACACGCAGGCCATCATGGACCTGGGCGCCCTGGTGTGCACGCGCCACCGGCCGCGCTGCGCGGACTGCCCGGTGGCGGCGGACTGCCTGGCGCACACCACCGCCAGCGTGGCCGACTACCCGCAGCCGCGCCCGCGGCGGGTGTTGCCGCAGCGCGAAACCGCGCTGCTGCTGCTGCGCCGGGACGACGGCAGCGTGCTGCTCGAGCGCCGCCCGCCGGCCGGCGTGTGGGGCGGTCTGTGGTCGCTGCCGCAGTTCGATGGCGACCCCGCCACGCTTGCCGAGCGGTGCCGGCAGCGCTTCGGGATCGCGATCAGCGGGCCGGTGCGACGCGGCGAGCCGTTCGTGCACACCTTCAGCCATTTCCGCCTGCGCATCACGCCGCTCGAATGCACGGTGGCGCCGGCCGCCGCGGCTTTGGACGCCCCGGACCTGCTTTGGTATAACCCGATCGATCCCCCGCGTCTTGGTCTTGCAACGCCCATCCGCCGTTTGCTCGTGGCCTGACGCCCACCGCTGGAGAGTTGTGATGCGTACCGTGCACTGCGTGGTCCTTCGCCGGCAGGCCGAAGGTTTGGACCGTCCGCCTTACCCCGGCCCGCTCGGTCAGCGCATCTTCGAGCAGGTGTCGCGCGAGGCCTGGCAGATGTGGCTCGCCCACCAGACCATGCTCATCAACGAGAACCGCCTGACGCTGATCGACCCCGAGGCGCGCAAGTTCCTGCAGCAGGAAATGGAGAAATTCCTGTTCGGCGGCGGCGCCGAAAAACCCGACGGTTACGTGCCGCCGGCGCCCTGAGGTGGCGCACGTCAGCATCGTCGGCGGCGGCATCATCGGCCTTCTGGCCGCGCGCGAGCTGCGCGCGGCGGGCCTGGACGTGACCGTGCTCGACCGCGGTCCGATCGGTCGCGAGGCGTCCTGGGCCGGCAGCGGCATCCTGTCGCCGCTGCACCCGTGGCGTCAGCCGCAGGCCATCCACCCACTGAGCCTGTGGAGCCAAGAGGTCTACCCGCAGCTTGCCGCGGCGCTGGCGGCCGAATCGGGCGTCGATCCCGAATGGCTGCCAAGCGGCCTGCTGCTGCCGGACTGCCCGGACGCCGACGCCGCCCGCGCCTGGGCGGCGCGCTGGCGGGTACCGCTCGACACGCTGGATGCGGCCGCGCTGCGCGCCGCCGAGCCGGCGCTCGCCCCGCACGGCGGCGGCATCCTGCTGCCACAGGTGGCGCAGATCAGAAACCCGCGCCTGCTGCGCGCGCTGCGCCTGTCGCTGGCGCACGCCGGCGTCGCCTTCGAGGAGCATTGCGAGGTGCTCGGCTTTGCCCGGCGCGGCGCGCGCGTGGTCGGTCTCGACACCCGCCACGGCCGCCGCCCGGTGGACCTGCTGCTGGTGGCCGGCGGCGCCTGGAGCGGCGAGCTGCTGCGCGCCTGCGGCCTCGAGCTGCCGATCGCGCCGGTGCGCGGGCAGATTCTGGCCCTGCAAACCCCGCCCGGGCGGGTGCGGCACGTGGTACTCGCACAGGATCACTACCTGGTGCCGCGGCGCGACGGGCTGGTACTGGCCGGCAGCACGGTCGAGCACGTCGGCTTCGACAAGACCCCGCCGCCGGCCGGCGCCGGCGCACTGCGCGCCGCCGCCGCGCGGCTGGTGCCGGAGCTGGCCGACGCGCCGCAGGTGGCGCACTGGGCCGGCCTGCGGCCCGGCAGCGCGGACGGCGTGCCGTTCATCGGCCGCCATCCGCAGCTCGACAACGTGGTGGTCAGCGCCGGCCACTTCCGCAGCGGTCTTACCCTGGCGCCGGCCTCGGCGGCGCTGGCCTGTGCGCTGCTCACCGGCCGGCCGGCGCCGTTCGATCCCGCGCCTTACCGCCTGGAGCGCGCGGCCGGCTGAAAGCCGCGCCGCGCTGCCGCGAGCCAAAAAATTTTTCGGGACGGAATTTTTCGGCGTTTACTAACCCGCCAGGCGTTCGAGCAGCGCCTGCTGCGCCGACAGCGCCGGCGCGTCGCCGGCCTCGACGCGCCGGTAGCTGCCGTCGGTCTGCAGCTCCCAGGCCTGCTGGTTGTCGGCCAAATACAGCTCGAGCTCGTCGATCACCCGCGCGCGCAGCGCCGCATCCAGGATGGGGAAACACACCTCCACGCGGCGAAAGAAATTGCGCTCCGCCCAGTCGGCGCTGCCAAGGTACACCTCGGGCTCGCCGCCGTTGTGGAAATACAGCACGCGCGTGTGCTCCAGGAAACGGCCGACGATGGAGCGCACGCGGATGCGCTCGGACACCCCCGGCACGCCCGGGCGCAGCGCACACATGCCGCGCACCACGAGTTCGATGTCGACGCCGGCCCGGCAGGCCGCGTACAGCGCCTGGATGATGCGCGGCTCGACCAGCGAGTTGAGCTTGACCACGATGCGCGCCGGCCGCCCGGCCGCGGCGTGCGTCGCCTCGCGCTCGATCTTGCCGAGCAGCGCCTCGTGCAGCGTGAACGGCGCCTCCAGCAGCTGCTCGAAACGCCCGACCACGCCCAGGCTGGTCAGCTGCAGGAACACCCGCTGCACGTCCGATGTCAGCGCCGGATCGCAGGTGAACAGGCCGTAGTCCGTGTACAGGCGGCTGGTGCGCGGGTGATAGTTGCCGGTGCCAAGGTGCGCGTAGTGACGCAGCGCGCGGCCCTCGCGGCGCAGCACCAGGCTCATCTTGGCGTGCGTCTTGTAGCCCACCACGCCATACACCACGTGCGCGCCGGCTTCCTGCAGGCGGTTGGCGAGTGCGATGTTGGCCTCCTCGTCGAAGCGCGCCAGCAGCTCCACCACCACCGTCACTTCCTTGCCGGCACGCGCCGCGGCGACCAGCGCGTCGGCGATCACCGACGCCTCGCCGGTGCGGTACAGCGTCTGCTTGATGGCCAGCACGTCGGGGTCGCTCGCCGCCTGCTGCACGAACTCCACCACCGGCAGGAACGACTGGAACGGGTGATGCAACAGCAGGTCGCCCTTGGCGATGGCGGCGAAGATGCTGCCGCCGCGACCGAGCACCGCCGGCAGGCCCGGCGAGAACGGCGCAAAGCGCAGGTCCGGGCGGTCCGGCAGATCGCAGACCGCCAGCAGGCGGTTCAGGTTCACCGGGCCGTTGACCCGATACAGATCGATCGGCTCCAGACCCACCTGCGCCAGCAGGTAATCGACCATCGCCTGCGGACAGGTATCGGCCACCTCCAGGCGCACCGCGTCGCCGTAGCGGCGCGACTGCAGCTCGCCCTCGACGGCGCGCAGCAGGTCGTCGGCTTCCTCCTCGTCCACGAACAGGTCGCTGTTGCGCGTGACGCGGAACTGGTAGCAGCCCTTGACCTCCATGCCCGGGAACAGCTCGCCGACGTGGGCGTGGATCACCGACGACAGGAATACGAAGTGATGCTGGCCGGCCGGCGCCTGCGGCAGCGGGATGATGCGCGGCAGCGAGCGCGGCGCCTGCACCACGGCGTTGCCGCTGCGCCGACCGAACGCATCGGTGCCGGCCAGCGCGACGATGAAGTTGAGGCTCTTGTTCAGCACCCGCGGGAACGGATGCGCCGGGTCCAGCCCCATCGGGCTCAGCATGGGCGCCAGTTCCCGGTCGAAATACTCACGCACCCAGGCGGCCTGCTCGGCGCTCCACTCGCCGCGCGCCACGAAGCGGATGCCCTCGGCGGCCAGTGCCGGCAGCAGCGCATCGTTCAAGATGCGGTACTGGATGTCGACCTGCTCGTGCACGCGCGCGCCGATGGCGTTCAGCAGCTCGGTGGGGCCGAGCTGGTCCGGCCCGGCCTGGGTGGAGCCGAGCGCCTGCAGTTCCTGCAGGCGCGCCACGCGAATCTCGAAAAACTCGTCGAGATTGGTGCTGAAGATGCACAGAAACCGCAGCCGCTCGAGCAGCGGCAGGCGTTCGTCGAGCGCCTGCGCCAGCACGCGGCCGTTGAATTCGAGCAGGCTCAGCTCGCGGTTGATGTACAGGTCGGGGCGCCGCAAGTCGATGTCGTCGGTCATGGCGCGGTGTTGGTGGCTGAAACTTGGCGATTTTTTCGGTCGCACATGACGCCACGATGACACAAACGCCGCCCGCTAGCGGCGCCTGCGACGCCCGCCGCTCAGTCCGCCAGCATCGCCGCCTCACCGCCACCACCGGCGGCCGGCCGGCGCAGCAGCAACACCAGCGGCGCCGCCAACAGCGAGGCGATCATCATCAGGTGGAAGTCGTTCAGGTAGCCGATCATGGTCGCCTGGCGCGTCAGTTCCGCGTTCAGTAGCGCTGGGCTGTTGTGCAGCAGGGCCGGCAGGCGGTGCTGCACGAACGGCGTCAGGTGCTCGCCGATCTGCGCGTGGTTGATCTGCGTGTTGCGCGCGAGCAGCGCACCCACGGCGGCGATGCCGGCGCTGGAGCCGATGTTGCGGATCAGGCTCAGCAGCCCGGCCGCCTCGCCGCGCGCCGCCGCCGGCAGGGTGGCGAACGCCAGCGTGGTCAGCGGCACCCAGATCAGCCCCACGCCGATGCCCTGCACGATGCCGCTGACCAGGATGTCGCGCGGACCCACCGCCAGGCTGAAGCCGGACATCTGCCACTGCGCCAGGCCGGCCACCAGAAAACCGACCCCCACCAGCAGGCGCGCATCGACGCGGTTGATGATGCGCCCGACCAGCATCATCGCCAGCATGCTGCCCAGACCGCGCGGCGCCAGCAGCAGGCCCGACAGCACCACTGGGTAGCCCAGCAGGTCCTGCATCAGCGGCGGCAGCAGCGCGAGCGTGGCGAACAGCACCACGCCGACCACGAAGATCAGCACGCAGGCGGCGCTGAAGTTGCGGTCGCGCAGCAGCACCGGATCGACGAACGGATGCCGGCGCGTGGTGGCGGTGTGCACCACCAGAAAGTAGAAAAACAGCCCGGCCAGCACGGCCTCGACGACGATTTCGGTGGAACCGAACCAGTCCTTCTGCTGGCCGCGATCGAGCATCAGCTGAAAGGCGCCGACCGCGATGCTGAGCATGACGAAGCCGGTCCAGTCGAAGGCGCGTTCGGCGCGCCGATGGCGGCGCGGCAACTGGCCGGCCAGCAGCACATAGGCCAGCGCGCCCAGCGGCACGTTGATGTAGAACACCCAGCGCCAGTTGTAGTTGTCGGTCAGCCAGCCGCCGAGCGTCGGCCCCAGAATGGGCGCCACCGTCACGCCGAGCCCCCAGATGGCCATGGCCGAGCCGTGCTGCTCGCGCGGGTAGGCGTCCAGCAGCGCCGCCTGCGACAGCGGCGCCAGCGCCGCCCCGCAGGCGCCCTGCAAAACTCGAAACAGCACCATCTGCGGCAGGCTCTCGGCCAGGCCGCACAGCACCGATGCGATGGTGAAGCCGGCCACCGACACCAGGAACACGCGCCGGATGCCAAAGCGCGCCGCCAGCCAACCGCTCGGCGCGGTGAGGATGGCTGCGGCCACGATGTACGAGGTCAGCACCCAGGTGATCTGGTCCAGCGTGGTCGCCATGCTGCCCTGCATGTGCGGCAGCGCCACGTTGGCGATGGTGGAATCCAGTGACTGCATGGCCGTGGCCAGCATGGCGCCGATGGTCACGATGCGCCGGTTGCCCAGATCAGTGGCGGTCACGGCTCAGCCCGGCAGCCAGGTGTAACGGCCGGTGTCGATGCGCACCTGCGCGCTCAGGCCGGCGCGCAGCGGCTCGGGGTGCTCGTGCGGGTCGATGGCCAGGCGCACCGCCACGCGCTGCACCACCTTGACCCAGTTGCCGCTGGTGTTTTCCGGCGGCAGCAGCGAGAACTCGCTGCCGGTGGCCGGGCTGATGCCCTCCACCCGGCCGTGCCAAACCACGCCGGGGTAACTGTCCACGCGCACCGCGGCCGGCTGGCCGATGCGCACGTGCGTGAGGTCGGTTTCTTTCAGGTTCGCCTCCACCCACGGGTGCTCCACGTCCACCAGGCTGAACAGCGCCTGCCCGGCGTTGACCACGTCACCCGGACCGAGGTCCTCCACCTGCGTCACCACGCCGCCGATGGGCGCGTGCAGCCGCGTGCGCTCCAGGTTCAGCCGGGCCTGATCGCGTTGGGCGATCGCCTGCTGGTACATGGGAATGCGCTCGAGCGGCGTGTTGACGTCGCCGCTGAGGATGGCCGCCACCTGGCGGATCGATTGCGCGGTGGCCTCGGCACCCTTGCGCGCCGCCGCCAGCTTGTGGTGCGCGTCGTCGTAAGCGGTGCGCGAGGTGAAACCGCGCGTGACCAGGTCTGCCTGGCGCTGGAATTCGCGCTGGTAGTAGTCGACGTCGATCTGGGCCTGCGACAGATCGGCCGCGCGCTGGCCGTGCGTGGCGCGCAGGGCGGCGATCTGCCGGGCCACGTTGTCGAGATTGGCCGCGGCCTGGGCCAGTGCGATGCGATACGGTTCGGGGTCGAGCTGCACCAGCAGCTCACCACCGCGAACCCGGTCGTTTTCGTGCACCGCGATCACCTTCACCCGGCCACCGATTTCCGGACTCACGCGCACCTGCGTGGCCTTGACATAGGCGTCGTCGGTGCCGGCGTAGCGCTCGCCGCGCAGGTAGAAATACACGCTACCGACCACGACCACCACCACCCCCAGCGCGAACAGGGGGCGTCGCCAGCGCTGGCGACGCGGCGCAGAGGTCGTTTCCGGAGCGTTTTCGCGATCCTCATTCATGGGGGGGCTCGATGGTTTAGGTGCGAATCACGGTAGGGGCCAAGCACTTTGGAAATGCCGAAAAATCGGCGCCTGCCGTCCGGCAGGGATGCCAGGGTCACTCGAGACCCGTCATTCTAGATCGGGCTGACCGGCCGGTCAGCATCCGGCGGGCCCGGGGCTTCCCGCGCTGCGCCTGTGCCGAATCATTCCACGCCCCGCCCGGGCGCTGGCCGCGGCCGACCCACCCGGGTACCCTGCCGCCAGCAAAAATCTCCGGAGCAGTCCCACATGTCGTCCACCGCCATCGACTCTTCCGCCCACGCCGGCCGGCGCAGCGCGCTTCCGATGCTGGCTCTGGGGGCGCTCGGGGTGGTGTTCGGCGACATCGGCACCAGCCCGCTGTATGCCCTCAAGGAGTGTTTCAGCGGCAGCCACGGCGCGCCGCTGACCGAGGCCAACCTGCTCGGCGTGTTGTCGCTGCTGTTCTGGGCGCTGGCGCTGGTGGTATCCACCAAGTACGTGGCGTTCGTGATGCGCGCCGACAACGACGGCGAGGGCGGCATCCTGGCGCTGCTGGCGCTGGTGCAGCGCCTGACCGCGGACCGGCCGCGCTTCGCCTATGCGCTGGCGGTGCTGGGCGTGTTCGGCGCCACGCTGTTCTATGGCGACGCCATCATCACGCCGGCCATTTCGGTGCTGTCGGCGGTGGAAGGCGTCGGCGTGCTGGCGCCGGCCCTGGCGCACTACGTGGTGCCGATCACGGTCGGCGTGCTGGCCGGACTGTTCTTCATTCAGCGCCACGGCACGGCGCGTGTCGGCGCGCTGTTCGGGCCACTCATGCTGCTGTGGTTCGTAACGCTCGGCACGCTGGGCGCGCTGGGCGTCGCGCGCAACCCGGCGGTGCTGGTGGCGCTGAATCCCGCCTACGCGGTGGCGTTCCTGGCCGGACACCCGGGTCTCGCCTTCGTGGTGCTGGGGGCGGTGGTGCTGGCAGTGACCGGCACCGAGGCGCTGTACGCGGACATGGGGCACTTCGGCGTGGGACCGATCCGCCTGAGCTGGTTCACCGTGGTGTGGCCGGCTCTGACGCTGAACTACTTCGGCCAGGGCACGCTGCTGCTGGCCGATCCGGCGGCGACGCAGAACCCGTTCTTTTTGCTGGCGCCGCCGCAGCTGCGCCCGGCACTGGTGGCGCTCGCCACGGCGGCCACCATCATCGCCTCGCAGGCGGTCATCTCCGGCGCCTTCTCGCTCACCCAGCAGGCGATTCGCCTGGGTTACCTGCCGCGCCTTCGCATCCAGCACACCTCCGCCGCCGAGCGCGGACAGATCTACATCCCGGCGATCAACTGGATGCTGCTGGCCGGTGTGCTGCTGCTGGTGCTCGGCTTTCGCTCGTCGTCGGGACTGGCGGCGGCCTACGGCATCGCCGTCACCGGCGCCATGCTGATCGACAGCCTGCTGATCGCGGTGGTGATGCTGATCGCCTGGCGCTGGCCGCGGCCGCTGGTGGCGGCGCTGCTGGCAGCGTTCCTGGCCGTCGACGCGGGCTTTTTGGGCGCCAACGCGGTAAAGGTGGTGTCCGGCGGCTGGCTGCCGCTCAGCATCGCGCTTGCGCTGTTCGTTGGCCTGACCACCTGGCGGCGCGGGCGGCAGATTCTGGCCGCCCGCCTGCAGCAGGACACGCTCGGTTTGGACGAGTTCCTGCGCACACTGCGGCCGGACGTGCTGCGCGTGCCGGGCACGGCGGTGTTCATGACCGGCAATCCCCGCTGGACACCCAGCGCGCTGGTGCAAAACCTCGTGCACAACAAGGTGTTGCACCGGCGCGTGGTGCTGGTGACCGTGCTGACCGCCGACATGCCCTGGGTGCATGCCGCCCAGCGCGTGCAGGTACAGCCGCTCGAGCGCGGCTTTTACGTCGTGCACGTGCGCTACGGCTTCATGCAGCAGCCGCACATCCCGCGCGCGCTCGAGCTGTGCGCCGCCCAAGGCCTCGAATTCGACTTCGACGACACCACCTTCTTCGTCGGCCGCGAGACCATCATCCCGACGCTGCGGCCCGGCATGGCGCTGTGGCGCGAGCATGTGTTCGCCTGGATGATGCGCAACGCCGGCTCGGCGGTAGAGTTCTTCCGGCTGCCGTCGGCGCGCGTGGTCGAACTCGGCAGCCAGATCGACATCTGACGGACCGCTTGGCGAACAATCGCCAGCCACGACGCCCCAACGACGAGGTATTCCCATGAGCGACTCCCTGCCCGAAACCGACGCCGAATGGCGCGCCCGCCTTTCGCCCGAGCAGTACCGCATCTGCCGACAGAAGGGCACCGAACCGGCCTTCACCGGCGCCTACTGGGACGAGAAAACGCCCGGCGTGTACCGCTGCGCGGCCTGCGGCGAGGTGCTGTTCGATTCCGCCGCCAAGTACGACTCCGGCAGCGGCTGGCCGAGCTTCTGGCAGCCGGCGAAGGACGGCGCGGTCGCCACCGAGCTCGACACCAGCCACGGCATGCAGCGCATCGAGGTGCACTGCGCGCGCTGCGGCTCGCACCTGGGGCATGTGTTCCCGGACGGCCCGCGGCCGACCGGGCTGCGCTACTGCATCAACTCGGCCTCGCTCACGCTCGAGCCGGCGGACAAGTAATCCGCCGTGGCGGAGGTCTACGTCAGCACCGACATCGAGACCGACGGCTTCCTGCCCGGCGAGAACTCCATGCTGAGCCTGGGCTCGGCGGCGTACCTGCCGGACGGCCGCCTGGTCGGCACCTGGACCGCCAACTTCGAGACCCTGCCGGATGGCAAGGTCAACCCGCGCACGGCGCAGTTCTGGGCCGCGCAGCCGCAAGCCTGGGCGGCCTGCCGGCAGAACCCGCGCGACCCGGCCGCCGCCATGCCCGAATACGTCGCCTGGCTGCGCGCGCTGCCGGGCCGGCCGGTGTTCGTGGGCTACCCGGTGACCTTCGATTTCCCGTTCGTGGTCTGGTATCTGGCGCGCTTTGCCGGCGACAACCCGTTCGGCTTCTCGGCGCTCGACATCAAGAGCTTCGCCATGGCGGTGCTGGGCTGCGAGTTCCGGCAGACCACCAAGCGCCACATGCCGCGCGAATGGTTCGACCCCACGCTGGCGCACACACACGTGGCGCTCGACGACGCGCTCGAACAGGGCGCCCTGTTCCTGAACCTGCTGCGCGCCAGCCGCGCGCGGCGCTGACGGCGCTGGTCAAAAAAATGGGCGGGCCGGTTTGAAACCGGCCCGCCCCGTGCGTCATCGTCGTTCGAGGTGCTTTGGTTCTACTTGGCCAAAATGCTGCCGCCGGTGCCGCCCTTGCGCAGCAGGTTCTCGTCCACGTCCTGCGGGCGGATGTTCGGGTTGTTGTTGCGGTAAAAATCAGTGTCGACGTAGTTGCAGTGCCGGCGCTGGAAGTCGATGCCGCCGTTGCCGGAAATCTGCACGCCGCCGGTCTGGCCGTCCAGCTGCACGCCCTGGCGCGAGTACATCATGTAGATCACCTTCCAGAACTCGCCCTTGCGATCCCAGGCCTCGGCCAGGTAGAAGAGCGGGATCTGCGCGTCCATGTACAGCACCTTGCGCGAGTAGGGGTGCGTGTCCGGCAGCTCGATCTCGATCTTGTACACCTCGCGCGGCTCCCAGGGCTGGCCAAGCGGCGAGCAGAACGGCGCCTGGCCGGTGATGTGGATGCGCTCCTCCGACTTGTGCGGGGTTTCCGGCTTCAGGCCATGCGCCACGCCCAGCAGATACTGCTTGCCGAGCACCTTGGCGCCGCGGTACCAGCCGGGATTGCTGTCGAGCGCGAAGTAGTCGTCGTACAGCTGGTCGAGGTTGGCGATCGGGTCCATCCAGCTGCCGCCGGTCAGGCGGCGCAGCCGGCGCACCGACTTCACGTACACCCAGGCATCGTCCGGTTTGTTGGGATCGACGTAACGCACCAGCATGGTGCCGATGCCGGCGATGTCATACGGCTTGGTGAACACCAGTATCTGGCGCTTGTTGACGGCCGGATCGATGGTCACCGGCGGGATGGAGGTGCGACCCTGCATCTTGACCGTGATGCCCTCGGCGTACAGCGTGCGCTCGAGCCCCTTGTCCATGCTGATGACCAGCGTCGGCGCAGTGATTTCGAAAATGTCCTGGTAGTTGATGCCGGCCAGTTCCCAGTTCCACAGCAGCTTCATGCCGGCGTACGGGTCATTCACGTCGATGTCCGGAAACGGCAGGCCGGCGACATAGCCGCTGACGGTCTTGGTTGCCGGATCGTACTGCGCCTTGCCGCGGTTGCGCTCGGTGGCCTCGGCGTACTTGGGCGGCAGCGGCGTCGGCTGCGAATGGGCCAGGCGCACCTCGAGCGCCGCCTCGCGCATCCAAAGCCGCATGCTGTCGGGCACCAGCTCGCTGATCGGGTGCCCTTCGAAGGTGTCGCCGAGCAGCGACTCGACGTTGTCCTTGTTGATGACGGTGCCCTCGTCGAGCTCCTTGGCCCAGGCGGGCACCTGGCTGAACAGCGCGCCGGCGGCGAGCCAGGCGGCCAGGCGGGCGGCGGTGTTTCGGCGGTTCATCGTGATTGCCTCTGCGTTATCGGAATGCGGCGCGGAAAGTTCGGCGGCGTCAGAACTGATAGGTCAGGCGCATCGCCAGCTGGCTGCTGTTGGCCATGGTGCCGAGCCCCCGCGTGCCGTCGGCGTATTGGTCCTCGTAGGGGCTGCGCTCGTCCTTGATGATGAAGATGTCGGCCTCGGCCCGCAGGCGCCAGTGATCGCCCATCACGAAATCCACCGACGGGATCAGCGCCACGTGGTCGCCGTCGAAGTCGTAGATGAAGGCCATGCCGGGGTTCAGGGTGTCGTAGCGGTAGTTCAGCGTACCGGCAGCGGTGAAGGTGACCTTGTGCTCCTTGCGCCGCGCCGCGTAGCCGAAGGTGTCGACGATGTCGTCCTGGCGGTCGTAGTCCAAAATCCAGTTGTCGAAGACCTGGTAGGTGAAGGTCGACGGCCGCGGCGTCTTGAACACCTTTTGCGTCCAGTTGTAGGTCTGGTCCATGCCCAGCATCACGGCCAGCATGTTCTTTTCCACCACGCCACCCATACCCGGGAAGGGAATGGCTCGGGTGCCGTAGTTGAAGGGCTTGTTCGGCGTGTAGCCCACCTCGGCGCGCACGGTGGTCTTCCACTGCGGCAGGTCGGCGTTGAGCGTGGCGCCGAAGATGTCGATCATCGGGAAGATCAGGTTGCCGTACTGGCCGGCGGCAAGGTCGTAATGCGGCTCGTTGCCGAACGGCTTGCCGAACATCGGCGCCGGATTGGCGATCGGCTCCAGGTTGAAGCCGCGGTAGTAACCCAACGAGTAGCCGATGCCCTTGGCAAAGCCGCTCCAGCGCAGGCCGTAGGTGGGATCCTCGTGGTCGCCGTTGGGCGAATCGTAGTCGTACGGCAGGGCCGCCTCGAGGTCCACGCCCCGGAACGGCTGCGGCGCCCAGCGCCCGCCTTCGAGCGGCGCGAAGTGGCCGATCTGGTCCTTGCTGTCCCAGCCGGGACGGAACAGCAGCTGCAGCTCGCCGCCCAGTTCCGGCACGTCGATCACGAAATTGGCCATGATCAGCGGCTTGCGCAGCTCGTCGGCCTCCAGCTCCAGGAACGAGCGCCAGCGGAAGTCGTAGCCGTGGATGATGTCCATGGCCTGGAAGAAATCGGTCTCGCCCCAGGCCACCTGCTGCTTGCCAAGGGTCGCCTTCACGCGCGGGCCGGCATCGAAGGTGACATACCACTCGCGCAATTCGTCGTTGTCGTACTGGTCGGTGACGAAGCCCTCGGCGTAGCGCGCGCCGGTCAGCCGATGACTCTGACTGGCGGATTCGTTCAGGTCTTCGAGGTAGCCGGTGCGGATTTCCCGGTCCGAGCGGCCGACCGCGAATACCTGGAAGCTGCCGAAGTCCATGCCCATGTCGAGCTTGAGCGTGCTGCGCGCCATGGACAGCTCACCCTTGCCGCCCATGCGCCGCGGGTTGGTTTGCCCGTAATTGAGGTCCGGCTGGTCCTCCATGTTCATCGACAGGTACTCGCGCAGGTAGCCGCGCACGTAGCCGGTCGGGCTGCCCAGGCTGGCGCTGCCGCTGCCGAAGCTGAATTCCGCCAGCGCCGGCATGGCCAGCAACGAAAGGCCGGCGGCCAAAAGTGGCCGCTGAGTGCGTGCAGTGATGATCACGGGTGTTACCTCGTCACAGTTGAACCGGCCGTCGCCGCGTCGAAACGAACGCAGCGTCGGCACGCGCGGCGGACCGGCGCCCGCGAGCACGCGGCACCGATCGTTCGGCGGCGAGTAAAACCAGGGGCGAGGCGCGCCCGAATCCAACGCTGCGGGCGCACTGCATGTGTGCGGCGTGCCATCGCATGACGTCCCCCCCCTGTCACCATCGTCACGGCGCGTGACGATGGCTCGCCTGCGTACCGGACCCGCCCCAAGCGCGCAGCGGCAGTCCGTCGTTAAAGAATCGTTCGTTTATTTTTGCGGGCAGCGTTTTTAACCGAATATTGCGCCGCGATGCAAATCACGACGCCCCGCGCCGGACGCGAGCCGGGACGCTTCTTGACCACGGTCAGGCCGGCGAGATGAGCGCCCGCCACCCGCCCAGGGTTTGATTTGTGAAGACATGCGCGTCCAGCGCATTTCTTGCGTCGCCCGTCCGGTACACGCCCGGACGGGCTCCCGCGAATCAAGCCCTTACGGGCTCGATTCGCGTCCGGCCATCCCTGGCCAGCCTCGGCGCTTGAAAAATTCACAAGCTCTCAGGCCAACTCGGTATCCCAGTAAGCCTGCTCGGCCTCGGCGCTCGGCCGGTAATCCTCCGGCAGCGGAAAGGCGCCGAGATCGCGCGCGATGGCGGCTTCGAGAAAGCCGTTGACCCAGCCGAACACATCCTGCCGGCGCACCGCGCGGCGCAGCGCCGTCATGCGCCGGCGCCGCTCGGCCGGCGGCAGCATGCAGGCTTGATGGATGGCGTCGGCGGTGGCCTCGACGTCGTAGGGGTTCACCAGCAGCGCGCCATGCTGCAACTGCGCGGCGGCGCCGGCGAACTCGGACAGGATCAGCACGCCGTCGCCGCCCACCGAGCAGGCGCAGAACTCCTTGGCGACCAGGTTCATGCCGTCCTTGAGGGGCGTCACCAGCGCGATGTGCGCGGCGCGGTAATAGGCCACCAGGTCCAGGCGGTCGAGCGCGCGGTACACGTAGTGGATCGGCACCCAGCCGCCGGGGCGGGTGAACTCGCCGTTGATCTCGCCCACCAGCTGCTCGATGCGGGTCTTGAGATCCCGGTACTGCGGGATGTCGTCGCGGCTCGGCACCACCACCTGCAGCAGCGTCACCCGCCCCTGCAGGTCGGGGTATTTGCGCAGCGCCGTGCGAAATGCCGTAAGGCGCAGCGGGATGCCCTTGGTGTAATCCAGCCGGTCGACGCCCAGAATGAGCTCGCGGTGGGGCAGCTCGGCGCGCAGCGCCTCGGCGGCGGCGATCACCGTTGGCGAGCTGGCCTGGCGCTGGAAAGCGCCGGCGTCGATGCCGATCGGAAAGCTGCCAACTCGCACCTGGTGCCCGTCGATGCGCACCAGCCGGCCGCGCTGCATGACCCGCGCCGCCGGCAGCAGCGCGCGTACGCACTGCAGGAAGTTGCGTTGGTCGCGCAGGGTCTGAAAACCGATCAGGTCGAAATCCAGCAGCGCCCGCAACAGCGTGAAACGCCACGGCAGCTTCAGATAAATGTCGAGCGGCGGAAAAGGAATATGCAGAAAAAAACCCAGCGGCGCGACCAGTCCGGCGCGGCGCAGCTCGGCCGCCAGCAGCAGCAGCTGGTAGTCGTGCACCCACACGAAATCGTCGGCGCGCGCGTGATCGAGCACCACCTGCGCGTACTTGTGGTTGACCTCGCCGTAGCTGCGCCAGTAGGCGGGATCGAAGTTGCACAGCGACTGCAGGTCGTGGAACAGCGGCCACAACACCTCGTTGGAAAAGCCGTGGTAAAAGCCGGCCACTTCCTCGGCACCGAGCATCACCGGCGCCAGTTGATAGCCGGCCTTGCCGGTGGCTCCCGCCAGGGCGGCCTCGACGTCGGCATCGTGATCGGCGATGCCCGGCCAGCCGACCCACACCCCGCCACGGTCGCGCAGCACCGGCAGCAGCGCGGTGACCAGACCGCCGCTGCCGGGGCGGCTGACGAGCCCGCCATCGGCAGTGCGCGACAGCACGAACGGCAGGCGGTTCGAGACCACCAGCAGCCGTGGTGGCGTGTCGTGCTCAGGGAAACGCTGAAAAATTCCGTCCCTGGAATTTTTCAGCTCGCTGCCGCGCGATACAGGCCCGCGCGGCGCTCCATGAATCAAGGGCTTATGCCCCTGATTCATGCCGGGGCATCCTGCCCCGGGGAGGGGAACGCTGAATAAAACAGCGTTCCCCTCAGCCATGCGCCGGCACCGGTGCGGCGGGCGGCCGCGAGGCCACGTGCAGCGTGCGGGTCGGGAAGGCGAACTCGACGCCCTCGGCGGCGAAGCGGCGCACCAGCGCAAGATTGATGGCCTGCTGGATGTCCATGTAGCGGTTATAGTCGGGATCGAGCACGAAGTACACCACCTCGAAATCGAGCGAGGACTCACCGAAGCCCTTGAAGTGGGCGCGGTCGAAGCGCGTGCCGGGCTGCGCCTCGACGCTCTCGCGCACCCAGCCGGGGATGGCCGCCAGCGTGTCCGGCGGCGTGTCATACACCACGCCGAAGCCGAACAGCACGCGCCGCTCATACAGGCGCTTGTAGTTGTGGATGCGGCTTTTGAGCAGGTCGGCGTTGGCGAACACTACCTGCTGGCCCTCCAGGCTGCGCACGCGGGTGGTCTTGAGGCCCACGTACTCGACCGTGCCGGCGATGCCGTCGACGACGATGAAGTCGCCGATCACGAACGGCTTGTCGAGCGCGATCGACAACGACGCGAACAGGTCGCCGAGGATGTTCTGCACCGCCAGCGCCACCGCCACGCCGCCGATGCCAAGGCTCGCCACCAGCGTGGTGATGTTGAAGCCGAGGTTGTCGAGGATCATCAGCAGCGCCACCGCCCACAGGGCGACGCGGCACACGAAGCCGAGCAGCGACAGCGTGGTGGCGCCGGCGGCATCGGTCAGGCGGGCGCGGTCGAGCCGCTGTTGCAGCCACACGTTGAGCGCCCGCTGCGCCCACAGCGCCGCCTGCAGCAGCAGCACGGCGGCGGTGAGGCTGGCCAGCGCCGCGTCGATCTTCGGCGGCAGCGTCACGGCGCGGGCGCCGACGAACAGCGCCACCAGCCACATCACGCTGCGCCGCGTGCCGGCGACGATCTCGGCCGCGTAGCGGCTCAGCTGCGCCCCGTCGCGCTCGGCCAGCCGGCCAAGACGCCGGCCGAGCTGGCATTTGAGCAGCGGCAGCAGGCTGCCGACCAGCAGCATCAATCCAAGCCCGATGCCCCAGGCGGCCAGCGTGTTGCCGAGCACGGAAAGGTGCAGCCAGCCGGTCCAGTCGATCTCGCCCCAGTTCATCGGACTCGCTCCCGGATGTCGGCCCAGTGTTCGAGAAAGGCGCGCAGCCCCTCCGGCGGGCGCAGCCACAAATCGGCCGCCGTGGCGCGCCACTTGGGCCGCAGCAGCACGCGCAGGCCGCGCCCGGCGAGCGCGCGGAAGGCGTCCTCGTCGGTGTGGTCGTCGCCCAGATAGGCCACGCAGGCGCCCTCGCCCAGCTCGGCCAGCACCTGGCGCACCGCCTGGCCCTTGTCGCAGCCGGGGGCGCGCAGCTCGATGCCGCCGTCGAAGGGGTTCCACTCGAGCGCGCCGGCCTCGGCCAGCGCGGCGAAGCGTGTTTCGAGGTCGCGCTCGAGCGCGCGCTGGTGGCCCGGCGCCAGGCCACGCCAGTGAAACGCCAGCGAGCCCGGCTTGCGCTCGACGCGCCCGCCGAGCGCCGTCACCGTGGCGGTCCAGCCCTCGGCCTCGGCCAGCGCCTGCCGGGCCGCCTCGGGCAACGGCGTGAAACTGTGACGGCCGTCCGGCAGGCGCCGTTCACGGCCGTGACAGCCCCAGAACTCCGGCCGCACGTCGAGCTGCAACAGCGGGCACAGGTCGTCGAGCGCCCGGCCGGAGACGATCACCAGCCGATCACCCGGCAGCCGGCCGAGGCGATCGAGCAAACCCTCGACGCCCGGATACGGACGCGCCCGGGCGGGGTCGATGTGAAACGGCGCCAACGTACCGTCGTAGTCGAGCAGCAGCGCGGCCGTGGGAGCGGCCGCCAGCGCGGACCAGAAGTTTTGCAACAGGGTGGAATCAGGCAAGCGCAATACGTTCTTCTCCGGGGTGCATGAGGCCGGTCATCAGCGTCAGGTAGTCGCGCGCCTGGCGCGTCAGGAGAAAATTCTGGCGCACGAACTCGCGCGCCTTGGCGCCCATCTGTTCGCGCAGCTCGGCGTGCTGGTGCAGGTAGCGCACGCGCAGCGCGGCGCCCTCGGGCGTGCTCACCAGAAAGCCGGTGTGGTGGTTGACCACCTGCAGGCGGATGCCGCCGGTGTCGCCGCCGATCACCGGCTTGCCCTTCCACATCGCCTCGGTCACCGTCAGGCCGAAGCCCTCGCGCAGCGACTTCTGCAACACGAAGGGCGCCGCCTGCTGCAGCGCGTTGATGGTGGTGTGGGCATCCGACGGCAGCAGCAGCACTTTCAGATCCGCATCACCCTCGGCGGCGGCGCGCACCTCGGCCAGCACCGCCTCGCCCTCGGGATCGTCGTCGGCGCCGCCGCCGGCCAGCACCAGTTGCAGGCCGGGGATGAAA
>NZ_JAQVGQ010000144.1 GCF_028696615.1 Immundisolibacter sp.
GGCCACGTCACGCTGCGCTATTTCAACGTGGCCGGCGCCGACCCGGGCGGGCGTCTGGGCCAGGCCACGCCGGCCGCCACGCACCTGATCAAGGTGGCCTGCGAGCTGGCCTGCGGCAAGCGCGAGCGCATCGACGTGTTCGGCACCGACTACCCGACGCCGGACGGCACTTGCGTGCGCGACTACATCCACGTGGAGGATCTCGCCCGCGCGCACGTGCTGGCGCTGAACCACCTCGCCGCCGGCGGCGAGTCGCTCACGCTCAACTGCGGCTACGGCCACGGCTACAGCGTGCGCGAGGTGCTGGCGGCGGTGCAGCGCGCCTGCGGCCACGCGCTGGCGGTGCGCGACGCGCCGCGCCGGCCGGGCGACCCGGCCATCCTGGTGGCCGACAGCAGCCGCATCCGCAGCGCGCTCGGCTGGCTGCCGCAGCACGACGATCTCGACTTCATCGTGCGCACCGCGCTGGCCTTCGAGCGCACGCTGCCGCGCCCGGCCTGAGGCCGGCGTATGGCGACGGCGATGGATGCGCGGCTGAAGCTGCGCACGCCGACCACACCGGCACACTCAGGCATCGGAATCCGCCATGTCGAACCCCCGCGCCCTGGTCCACACGCTTCACACCCACTGGGACACCGTGGAGCTTCTGGTGCGCCTGTCGCGCGAGTTTGCGGTGCTCACCGACGAGCAGGTGCGCGCCGGCATCGCCCGGGTTGCGCCGCAGCTGGACGCCGAGGCACAGGGCGCGGTGCTGCGCGCGCTGGTCAATGCCGACATCCTGCAACCCTTGCCGCGCAGCGACGACCTGCAGCTGAACGCCTACGTGCTGGAGTTCGTGCGCGGCCTCACCCGCGAGCACGAGCTCGGCTTGGCTGCCGTGCTGCAGGCGCGGGTGGCCGCCATCCGCGAGGCGACCGAGACGCTCAACGAAGGCATGCGCCAGGCCGACATGGACCGCCTGCGCGGGGCCGCCAACACGCTGGCGCAGCTGTTTCGGCAAATCAGCCTGCAACTCGACCAGGACCGGCATGCTTTGTTCGAGCTGGCCGAACACGCCAAAAGCGCCGACGCCAGCGCGCCGATCAGCCAGCGCTATCGGCGGGTGCTGGAGGCTTACGATCAGTACGTGGAGCCGATGAACCAGATGATGGACAGCGGACCCGAGGGCACCTTCTACCGCTATCTGGAAGACGCCGAGCGGGCGCTCGATCTGGCCGGCGAGCGCCTGACGATACGCGGCGCGCTGTACTCGCACCGCCTGCAAGTGCGCCAGGTGGCCCAGCAGGCCAAGGAACTGCGACGCTTCGGCCGGCTGGTGGCGCAGCAGTGCGCCGACACGCTGCTGCCGCTGCGCGAGGAGCTGCGCCAACACAATGCGCTGACCGCTGCCATCGGCCTGCTGCTGGGGCAGGTGCGAAAGCGCGGTCTGCGGCGCGCGCTGCAACCTCACGCCGCCGGCGCGACGCTGCCGCTGTGGCGCAACGAGCGCGGTTTCAGGCTGCAAGTGGGCGACGACGTGCGCGCCGTCATGGCGGCTGCGCGTCACTACCAGCCGGCATCGGTCGCCTTTCCGCAGGACGAACCCGCCCAGGCCGGGCCGCCGCTGGAGCACGTCGACGAGGTCGGCATCCGCGAGCGCCTGGCGCGCAGCCTGCCCGTCGACAGCCTGCTCGACTGGCTGAAAACCCACTACCCGCACCTGACGGATGCCACGCTGCTGCGCCTGTTCCACGACCTTCAGCACGAGCCCCGCTGGTCGATCGAAGCCGCCGACGGCAGCGGCCACACCGACCTCAAAACCATCCGCATCCTGCACCACCCGCACCGCGTGAGCGCGGCCGCATGAACGCGACCCAGCCGCTGGCGGCGCAGCTCGCGCAGATGCCCCACCTGGCCGACCTGTTTCGGTTGTTCCTGTCCGGCAAGCATCTGAACCGGCTGGCCGAACCGGCGCTGTGGGCGGAACTCGAGCAGCAGCAGGCCGCCTACGACGCGCTGTTTGCGGCGCTGGGTTTCGATTTGCGCCTCGATGCCCGCGGCTTTGCCTGGTTCCACGCCGCCGAGACCAGCAGCAACATCGGCAAGCACAGCCGCCAGCTGGCGCTGCTGTTCATGGTGATCTTCGATGCCAAGGCCAACGCCGGCAAGGCGCTGCAACGCTTCGGCGACTGGTTGATCGACAGCGCCTGGCTGGCCGAGGTCTACGCGCAACAGCAGGACGTGCTGGACGCCGAGGGACTCGACCCCGACGCGCTGGTGGAGCTGCTGGGCCGCGCCTGTGGCCTCGGTTTTGCCGTTGCCGAGCCGGCCGGCTGGCGGCTGCTGCCGGCGGTGTACCGCTATCTCGATCATTTCGAGGCGTTGGCCGACGCCGCCCGGCAAGCGGACCCCGCCGGCGACACCGCAACCGACGACAGCGATGCCGACGCTGCGCCCGACCAGGAGGAACCCGCCTGATGCGGTACGGCTTTCAGCGCCTGGTGCTGCTCGGCAGTGCCGGCTACTCGCGCGCGGAACTGCCACTCGACGGCGCGGTATCGCTGGTGGCGCCCAACAACACCGGCAAGACCAGCCTGATCAATGCGCTGCAGTTCTTGCTGATCATCGACCGCCGGCGCATGGATTTCGGCGCCCACGACGTGGACAAGAGTCGGCGTTTTTATTTCCCGCACAACAGCGCCTACGTACTGCTGGAGGTGTCGCTGCCGGAATCCGGCACCGTGGTGCTGGGCTGCGTCGGCAAAGGGGTGAGTTTCGACTACGAGTATTTCGCCTACGCCGGGCCGCTCGAGGTCGACGAATTCCGCCTGCCGGACGGCCGGCTGGTGGCGCAACCGCAACTGGCCAGCCAGTTGGCCGGCCACGGCCGGCAGGTGTTCCGTTACAGCAGCAGCGAGTTCGCCGACATGGTCTACGGCGCACGCAGCCGCAAGCTGGTCGGCCAGCAGGATTTCTGCGTCTTTCGCCTGGAGCACGCCAGCGACGCCAGCGTCTTCCAGCGCGTGCTGACGCGCACGCTGCGCCTGGACCGGTTGCGCTCCGCCGAGGTGAAGGACTACCTGCTGCAGATTTTCCGCCGCGACCTGCCCGACGCCAGCATCGATTTCAAGGCCGAGTGGGACAAGGCTTTCGCCGACCTGAACGCCGAACGCGGTCAGTATCTGGCCGCCGTGCGCCTGCAAGACCAGCTCGCCGAGCTGGAACAAAAACAGCAAGCGCGGCTCGAGCTGCGCGGCAAGCTGCTGTGCTGGCGGCCGTTGATCGACAGCGCGCTTGGCCAGTGGCAGCAGTATTTCGATGCCCGCCAACAGGCGCTGCAAAACGAACTGGCGCGCTGCGACGGCGAGGGACGGCGCCTGCGCGAGCAGGACCTCGAAGCGGCGCGCGAACAAAGCCGATACGAGCAAGAACACACCACGCTGCGCCAGCAAAGCGAACAGTTGCGCGCGCTGCAGCAGCGCTTTGCCCTGATCGTCGACCGTTCGCTGCTGGACGCCCGGCGCGGCGAACTGCTGGAACAGCGCGATGCCCTGATCGTGCGCATCGGCCAGGCCGAGGGTCGCTCGCCGGCCGCCATCGAGCAGGAACTGGCGCGCCTCGAACAGGCGTCGGCACAGCTCGACCGCGAGCTGCGCACGCACGGCGAGAATCTGTATCAACGCCTGGCCGACCTGCTACCGCCGGCGCCACTGGCCGCGCTCGACAAGGCGCTGGCGAGGCCAGTGCTGACCCTGGGCGCCGACGAGTTCACGCTGGATGGCGACGCGCTGCGCGCCGCGCTGGCCGACGCCGACGAAAACCGCCTGTGCCTGCCCGGCCTGCGGCTGCGTGTCGGCGCCCTGCCGGCACAGCACCGCCAGCGCACGCTCGCCGAGCTCCAAGAAGCGCGCCAGGAATTGGCGCAACGCACGGCCCAGCTGCGCGACCAACTCGACACCGCGCAGGCGCTGGCAGACGTCAAGCGACAACGCGCGGCGCTCGACGACGAGCTCACGCAGCTGGACGCCGAGCTGCGCGATTACGTGCACATGCAGGCCCTGCAGCACAGCGAGGCCGAGCGGCAACAGCGACTGGACACGCTGGCGCAGAGCCTCGCCGCGCTGACCGCCACCCTCGCCCGGTCGGCCGAGCGGCACCAGGCACTCGACCAGCAGCGCCAACGGCTGCAGCACGACCTGCTGGCCTTGCAGCAGCAACACCGGCTGATCGAGCAACGGCGCAACCAGCGAATCGACCACCAAGGCATCTTCACCTGGCTCGCCGACCTGCCGCACCGGCCTTGGCTGGCGCAGCCGGAATTCCCGCTGGAGCAACTGGCCGAGCGCCTGCAGGTTTATCTCGCCGACTGCCGGCAGCTGCTGGAGCTGGACGAGCGGATTCGCCACCTGCTGGGCGACATCCACGCCGGCGGGCTCACCAAGTACCAGTTCGTCGGCGACGGCGAAAGCGAGATCGACCGCCTGGTCGAATTCGCCCACCATCTGCCGCAAGAGGCCGAGGCGCTGGAAAAGAAGGCGCGCTCGGCGGTGGTGAACGTGGCGGCCAGCCTGCGCGAGCTGCGCGACGGCCTGCTCGCCTTCAAGCGCCGGGTGCGCGAATTCAACCGCAAGATCAGCGGCCGCCAGCTGTCCGATCTGGCCGTGTTCAAGATCGAGCCCGAGGACGAAACGCCGCTGGTCGAAGCCATCGAACTGCTCATCAGCACCGCCGCCACCGTCGACAGCGGCGAAACCTTCGAGCTGTTCAACCAGCACAGCGTGCTCGACGACGCGCAGCTGAACCGCGCCAAGACCCTGCTGATCGAGGAAGGCAACGCCCGCCACGGCCTGCGCGTGGCCGATCTGTTTCGGCTGCGCTTTTGGGTCGGCAAGGCCGACCGCGAGCCCGAGGCTTTCGACGACCTCGACAGCGCCGCCTCCAACGGCACCGTGCTCATGGCCAAGCTGGTGACCGGCCTGGCCATGCTGCACCTGCTGCAGGATCAGCGCCGCCCCATCCAGGGCGTGTGCTACCTCGACGAAGCCCTGGCGCTGGATGCGCGCAACCAGCGCAGCCTCATCGACACGGCGGCAGAGTTCGGCTTTGCGCTGATCTTCGCCTCCCCCGCCCCGCTGACCAGCGTGCGCTATTGCGTACCCATCCACCAGCGCCCCGGCGGCAACCAGATCAGCCGCTTCAGCTGGCAGATCATCGAACCCCTGGAGTCCTGATGGACCAGCGCGCGCTGCGAGCCGCCCTGCTCAAGCTGGCCGGCGCCGATGCGCTGCCGGCCAGCCGGTTCACCGCCGCGCAGCGCAACGCGCTCGATCGGTTCGCCCGCCACACCGGGGCCGTCGGCTGCCAGCGCCAGGGCAGCGGCGACGTGTACCGGGTGCTCGATGCGGGCGTGTTCGCCGGCCACCTCGCCGCACTGTCGCCGCAGGCGCACACCCCCACGCCCGCCGATCTGCCGCCACGCGCCCGCCACATCGCCCGCTCCCGCGCCAGCAAGGCGGGCGAGCATCAACACGCCTGTCATTACCCCATCCTCAAGGCGGTCGGCGATGGCGTGTGCTGGCAGGACGGCGCGCGCGGCGCGGTGCTGGCGCTCGGCCCGCTCACGCGCGACTGCGGCGCGGCCAGCCTGCGCATCGAAGCCGACGACGCCTGGCGCACCGAACAGGCGCTGTGGCTGGTGGAAAACCAGGCCCTGTTCGACCGCACCGACTGGCTGCCACCGGACACCGTGGCCACGCTGCTGTACTACGGCGGACAGCTCGATGGCCGGCTGCTGGCCTGGCTGGCCGGCCGTCCCCGCGCCAGCCGGATCGTGCATTTTGCGGACTACGACGGCGTGGGACTGGCCAACTTTGCCCGGCTGCACGCCCTGCTCGGGGATGCCTGCGAATACTGGCTGATGCCGGACTGGAGCACCAAGCTCGCCCGTTACGGCAGCAATCGACTGTGGCGCGACACGCTGCGGGAGTTCACCGCCGCCGCGGCGCGACTGCCGGACTGCCTCGCCCCGCTGACGCAACAAATGCAGCGCTGCGGCCTCGCGCTGGAGCAAGAAGCGGTCTGGCTGCCTGGGTGGTGAGCAGCACTTACCCCGGACGGAACACGCTGAATAAATCTGCGTTTCCTTAAGGAAATGCTGAAAAATTCCGTCCGTGGAATTTTTCAGCTCGCCGCGGCGCGGTACACGCCCGCGCCGCGCTCCATGAATCAAGGACTTACGCCCTTGATTCATGCCAGGGCATCCTGCCCCGGACGGGAAACGCTGAATAAATCAGCGTTTCCTTAACGCTCGGCAGGGCCAACACACCGGCAGCGGCCGGCGCGCCGCGTTCCTGGCCGGCGAGCAGGCGGCCGGGCAGGTAGCAAAACCGCGCGGGCACGGCCCAGACGGCCTCGATCCAGCCTACGGTTCGCGTCGCCGTGGCGCCGGCGGCGCGGCGGCGAGCGGGTCCTGCGGCCATGGGTGCCTGGGGTAACGGCCGCGCATTTGTTTGCGCACCTCGGCATAGGCGCCGCGCCAGAAGGCGGCCAGATCGGCCGTCACCGCCAGCGGCCGGCCGGCTGGTGAGAGCAGGTGCAGCACCAGCGCCACGCGCCCGCCGGCCAGGCGCGGCGTGTCGTGCTGGCCGAACAGGTCCTGCAGGCGCACGGCCAGCACCGGCGCCTCGGCGGTGTAGTCGATGGCGCGGGCACGGCCGTTGACGGGCAGCTCGCGCGGCAGCTCGGCGTCGAGCCGCCGCGTCTGCGCGTGGTCGAGCAGCGCGGACAGCGCCGCCGACAGCCGCCCGCCAGCGAGATCGTCGAGCCGCGTGATGCCGGCCAGAAACGGCCCGAGCCACGTCGCAAGCTGCGCTTCGAGCGCGGCGTCGGACAGGTCCGGCCAGCCGGCGTCGGGCTCCAGACGCCGCATCAAGGCGAGGCGCGCGCGCAGTTGCCGGTCGGCCTCGCTCCACGGCAGCGCCGCCACGCCGCGGCGGGCGATGGCATCCAGCAGCGCGGCGGTCATGGCGGCGGCGGACGGTTTCGGCAGCGGTTCCTCGGCCAGCACCAGCGCGCCCAGGCGCCGCACGCGCCGCGCCTGCACGGCGCCAGTGCCGGC
>NZ_JAQVGQ010000145.1 GCF_028696615.1 Immundisolibacter sp.
CTGACGGTCGCTACAGATACACGCCCTGCGTGCTGTTACCGTCCACGGTGATGACGCTGCCGCAGATGTAGCTGGCGCGTTCGGACGCCGCGAAGCACACGGCGTTGGCCACGTCCTGCGGGTGGGCCATGCGCCCCAGCGGCAGCGCGGCGTCGATCTCGGCCTGTAGCTGCTCGGGCGTCTTGCCCTCGGCCGGGGCGCGGGCGGCAACCAGGCGCGTCCAGCGGTCGGTGGTGACGCCGGACGGCGCCACGCCCAGCACGCGGATGCCCTGCGGCGCACACAGGTCCGCAAAGCTCTTGGTGAAGTTGTACAGCGCCGCGTTGCTGATGCCGACCGGCATGTAGGACGCCTTGGGATTGCGCGCGGCGGTGCCGAGCACGTTCACGATCACGCCCGCTTTCTGTTTCTGCATCACCGGGTACACGGCGCGACAAGCGCGGATGTGGCACTGCAGCTTCTGGTTCCAGCCGGCGAGCCACGCCTGGTTGCTGATGTCGGCGAACTCGCCGGCCGGCAGCTTGCCGGCGGCGTTGTTGACCAGCACGTCGATGCGCCCGAAGCGCTCGACGGTGGCCGCCATCAGGCGCTCGACGTCGGCATCGACGGTGACGTCGCATTGCGCCGTGGCCACCTCGGGCGCGCCGGCCTCACTGGCCGCCGCGGCCGCCGCCGTGAGACCATCGGCACCGCGCGCCGCCAGCATCAGCCGGGCGCCTTCGCCGGCAAACGTGACGGCGCAGGCGAGCCCGATGCCCTGGCTGGCGCCGGTGATGACGACTACTTTTCCGGCCAAATCGAGTTCCATGACTCCCCTCCTGCGGCAGCTGCGCCCGCCACTATACCCGACCGGCCAACGGCGCCAGCCACGAACCAGCCCACCGGCGGCCGCGGCATCCAATGCGGGCTGACACACCCTCGCCACTGCGCCAGCGGCTGCTGTGGGTGGGCGCGCTGTATTTTGCCCAGGGCCTGCCGCTGGGCATCTTCCTGGACCTGCTGCCGGTGTACTTTCGCCAGCAGGGCGTGGACCTGCGCCAGATCGGCGTGCTCGGCCTGCTGGGGCTGGCCTGGACGCTGAAGTTCCTGTGGGCGCCGGCGGTGGATGCCTGGCGCGGCCACCGGCGCTGGATGCTGGCGGCGAACCTGGTGATGGCCGGCTGCATGCTGGCGCTGATCGGTGTTTGGCCGGACCAGCCGGCGCTGTGGCTCACGCTCGGCCTGTTCGCGCTGGCGTCGGCCACCAACGACATCGCCATCGACGGCTACACCGTCGAGAAAGTGCCGCGCGAGGAACTCGGACTCGCCAACGGCGTGCGCATCGCCCTGTACCGGGTCGGCATGCTCACCGCCGGCGTGCTGCTGATGGCCAGCGGGCGCATCGGCTGGGCCGGCACCTTCGTCGCCGCCGCCGGCCTGTTGGCGCTGCTGGCGCTGCTGTGCCGCGCCGCGCCGGCCGAGGCCGCGCGCCGGGCGCCGCGCCCGCGTCTGGCCGATCTGTTGCCGCTGCTGCGCCAGCGGCGGGTGATCTGCGCCGGCCTGGCACTGGGCGCGCTGCTGGCCTGGCTGGTCGGCCGGCAGATGCAGTGGCTCGGCAGCCTGGCCGACACCGCGCTGGCGGTGACCGCGTGCGGGCTGTTCGCCATCGCCGCGCTGCAGCCGGCACCGGCCGGCACACAGCCGGCGATGGCGCCGTTCGCCTCGCTGCTGGCGCGCCCGTACATGCTGGCGGTGCTGGCGTTCGCGCTCACCTTCAAGCTGGGCGACGCGGCCATGGGTTTCATGGTCAAGCCGTTCTGGGTGGATGCCGGCTTCGGGGCGAGTGAAATAGGTCTCATCTCCGTGAACGCCGGCCTGGTATTGTCGGTGGCCGGCGGCATGCTCGGCGGTGTGCTCACGCACCGGCTCGGCATTTTCACGGCGCTGTGGTCGCTCGGTCTGCTGCAGGCGCTATCGAACCTGGGCTATGTGTACGCCGCCGACCTCGCCGCGGCGGCGCAGGTGCCGACCGGCGTGCTGTACGCGGCCAGCATGGTGGAGTCGTTCACCGGTGGGCTGGGCACGGGGGCGTTCCTGGCGTTTCTGATGGCGGTGGTGGATACCCGTCAGGCGGCTGGCGAGTACGCGCTGCTGTCGTCGCTGTTCGCGCTCAGCCGCTCGCTGGCCGGCTTTGCCAGCGGCTTCGGTGCCGAGCTGATGGGTTACCGCGATTATTTTCTGCTGACCTTCGTGCTGTGTTTCCCGGCCTATGCCCTGCTGCCGATGGTGCGGCGGGCGCTGCAGGCGGCGCAGCAGGACGCGCCCCCGGAGATGCCGTGATGATCACCGCATTCGTCATGATCGAGGCCGTGCGCGGCCAGGTGAACAGCCTGGCGCAGGCGCTGGCCGAGCTGCCCGGCATGGCCGAGGTGTACTCGGTCAGCGGGCGCCACGACCTGGTCGCCATCGCCCGCGTGGCCAGCGCCGAGGACCTGTCGGCGCTGGTCACCGAGCGCCTGGCGACGCTGCCCGGCATCCAGCGCACCGAAACGCTGCTGGCGTTTCGGGCCTACTCGCGGCACGACCTGGAAAGCCTGTTCGACGTCGGTCTCGACGAACCGGCCACCGGCTGACCCCCATGCGCCCCGCCATGGTCATCGGCGATGACGCGGCGCTGGCCGCCGCGAGTGGCGTCAGCCCAAACACGCAGCTGCGCCGCCAGGTGGTCGACCTGTACCGGCGCGGCACGCTGCCGGCATTGCTCAGCGCCCTGTGCGCCGCCGGCCTGGTGGCGGTACTGGGCGATGCGCTGGCCGCGCCGGCCGTCACCGCCTGGCTGCTCACGCATGCGTTGCTGGCGGGCACCCGGGCGCTGCTGGTGCGGCACTTCAAGCGTCAGCGCGTCGGTGATGCGGCGCTGCGCCGCTGGCGCGGCTATTACGTCGCCATCGCCGCGGCGGTCGGCATTGCCTGGGGCACCGGCAGCGTGCTGCTGCTGGCGCGGGCCGCGCCGGTGCAGCAGCTGCTGGCCTGGGTGGTGCTGGGCGCTGCGCTGTTGGCGGAATTCCCGGCCCTGGCGCGCCTGGGGCGTCCGTTCATCGGCGTGCTGGCGCTGACCCTGGCCGCGCCGCTGGCGCTGATGCTGATCGGCCCCCATCCCCAGCCGGCCGCGGCCGGCGCGCTGCTGCTGCTGGGCAGCGGCAGCGCCTTGGCCGGCCTCGAGCTGCACCGCACCTACCTCGACGGCCTGCACCTGCAGCTCGAGTTCGCGCGCCTGGCGCGTTTCGACCCGCTCACCGGCCTCGCCAACCGGCGCCATTTCGACGAAACTCTGGCCGGCGAATGGCAGCGCGCGCTGCGCCTGCGCGGTGAAGTGGCGCTGATCATCTTCGATGTCGACGAATTCAAAATCTACAACGACCATTTCGGCCACCCCGGCGGCGATGCCTGCCTGCGTCGCCTGGCCGCCGTCACGCGCCAGCTGGTGCACCGCCACGGCGATCTGGTGGCGCGCCTGGGCGGCGAGGAGTTCGCGGTGCTGCTGCCGCTGACGCCGCTGGCCGGCGCCCGCGCGGTGGCAGACACGCTGCGGCAGGCCATCGAGAACCTGCGCCTGCCGCACGCGCCCGCCGCACAGCGCCCGGTCGTGACCGTCAGTGTCGGCGTCGCCTGCCTGCGTCCGGGCAGCGGCCTGACGCCGGACGATCTCATCCGCGCCGCCGACGCGGCGCTGTATGAGGCCAAACACGCCGGCCGCAATTGCGTGGTGATGGCCCCGCCGGCCGAGACGCCGGCGCTGGTGCGGCGCGTGCGCGAGATGCCGGCATGAGCGCCTTCGCAGGCTGGCTGCTGCCGCCGCTGATCGGCGCGGTGATCGGCGGGGTCACCAACGACATCGCCATCCGCATGCTGTTTCGGCCCTACCGGCCGTGGTACCTCGGCCGCTGGCGGGTGCCGCTGACGCCCGGCCTGATCCCCAAGGAGCGCGCGCAGATCGCGCTCGCCATCGCCGACACCTTCACCGAGCACGTGCTGGACGGCGACCAGGTGGCCGATCTGCTGCTGACCGACGCCGTGCGCACGCGCCTGAAGGACAAGGTGGCCGGCATGGTCGAGCAGCTCGGCGGCCTGCTCGGCGCCAAGCCCGCCATGCTGGCGATGGCCAAGGGCATGGCCGGCGACCTGCTGCTGCGCGAAATCGACGCCCTGGCGCGCGCCGACGGGCCGAGCGGCGAGCACATCCGCGACCGCATCCGCGAGCGCATCGACGCGCTCGACGTGGCCAAGCTCGAAGCGCTGGTGCTGGGCTTCTCGCGCAAGCAGTTTCGCGCCATCACCTGGTTCGGCGTGCTGCTGGGCGGGCTGATCGGCGTGGTACAGGTGCTGCTGCAGCAGGTGCTGACGATCCACTGAACGATCGACGGCCGGCGCTATCATGCCGGGCATCGATCGTTGCGCGCACGAGGAGAAACGCCATGCCCGAGGTTGCCAGCAGCCGCCTGCCCACCGGCGGCTTCGAGACATTCTTCCACCACTGCGGCGCCAGCGACGCCCCGCCGGTGATCCTGCTGCACGGCTCCGGACCGGGCGCGAACGCCCTGTCCAACTGGGTGCACGCGCTGCCGTTCCTGGGTGAGCGCTACCGCGCCATCGCGCCGGACATCGCGGGTTTTGGCGAAAGCCAGCACCACGCGCCGCCCACCGGCGCGGCGGCCTGGATCGAGGTGTGGACGGCGCAGATCATCGCGCTCCTGGACGGCCTTGGCATCGGCAGGGCGCACCTGGTCGGCAACTCCATGGGCGGCGGCGTTGCGCTGCAGCTGCTGCGCCGGCACCCGCAGCGCTTCGAGCGCGTGGTGCTGATGGGCGCCGTGGGCGCGCCGTTCACCGTCACCGAGGGCCTGCGGCGCGGCTGGGGCTACTACCGCACCGGCACCGAAGAGGAACTCGCGTACCTGGTGCGCAAGTTCCTGCACAACCCGGACGTGCTGGGCGGGGACGTGGAATCGATCGCCCGCCAGCGCTATGCGCTGGTCATGCAGGACCGCATCCGCCGCCAGTTCGAGGCCATGTTCCCGGGCGACGCGCAGGTACACGCGGACGCCTTCGTGGTGCCCGAACACCAGCTGCGCGCCATGGCACACCCGACGCTGGTGACGCACGGGCGCGAGGATTTCTTCATTCCCACCAGCACCAGCCTGTACGTGGCCGAGCGCATGCCGAACGCGCAGCTGCACATGTTCCACCACTGCGGGCACTGGATTCAGATCGAGCAACGCCAGGCCTTCAACCAGCTGGTGCTGGATTTCCTGGACGGGCGCTTCGGCTGAAGAAACCGCTGATTGATTCAGAGCTTCCTGGCCGGGGCCGGATGCTCCGGCATGAGCCAAGGGCGCAAGCCTTTGATTCATGAAGCGCAGCGCGGGTGCGTACCGCGCGGACGCCAGGAATGGCTTGCTCGCAAATCAAGCGCGTTAAGCGCTTGATTTGCGAAGGCTCGTGGCGGACATGTGCCGCGACGAACCGAGTTGAAAAAGGGCAGGAAGCCTTTTTTCAACGGCCTGTTAAAAACGTCGAGCAGCCACAGCGAGAGGACGGCATGAACCACGGCAATCCAGCGGTCCGCGGACTTGCCGCCGCCGTGGCGGGTGCAGCACTGCTGTCGGGCGCCTTGGGAGCGGCAGCAACCCGCGCCGAAACCGGGTTGGCGGCGCCGGCGACGCGTGAAGCGTATCCAGCGTTCGAGGTCCGCAAGGGTCCGGCTGGCGAGAGTGAATTTCCGGGCTGGATTCGCAACGCTCCCTTCGACTGGACGGCGAACCCCGCCGATCCCGCGGCGCCGCGCTATGTGAAGGTCGATTTCGGAACGCAGATGGTCGATCCGCGCCAGGCGTTCGACGCCGCGCTCCGGCGCGTGGGGATCACGTCGGTCAGCGACGTCGCCACGCGCGAGATCGAAACCTATGCCGTACTCAGTCGCAAGGGCAGCAAAGGCTGGGCGACTGCGGCCAACGCGAGCATCGCCGGCGTGCCCGTGTCGCTGTTCGCCGTCACCGGAATGGGCAAAACCAGTGGCATCTACTCGACCGAGCTCTACCTGATACCCACCGATGACTATCGCCGCTGGGGCGGCGTGATGAAAATGCTCGACGCCGTCGGCATGACCGAGCATCTACAGGGGCTGCCGGCCAATTTCACCGACCAGGTACGTGGTGCCACCCCGACCGAACAGGCGCAAATCTTCGCCCAGCTGGTCGACATCACCACGCTGCGCGTGTTCGGGCAAACGCTGCAGGCCCAGCAAGGCTTGCTGCAGACGCTGCAGGGCGTCGGCAAGGACATCGAGACCCGCACCCATTGCCAGAGCATCGCCGGGTGCAGCTTCGTGCCGGGCGCCTTGCCCGGCCAGGGAAGCTACAGCATCCGCAAATGAAAAACCGGCGCCGGGACGATCCCGCGCGCCGGTTTTTTTATCTGCGATCGGGTCTCAGGGAGACGCCGAAAAAATCCGTCCCTGGAACTTTTCAGCTCGCTGCCGCGCGGTACACGCCCGCGCGGCGCTCCCTGAATCAAGGGCTTGCGCCCTTGATTCAGGCCGGGGCATCCTGCCCCGGACGGGAAATGCTGAATAAATCAGCTTCCCTCAGGGTTTGTGAAGAAATGCGCGTCCTGCGCATTTCTTGCGTCGCCCGTCCGGTACACGCCCGGACGGGCTCCCGCGAATCAAGCCCTTACGCGCTTGATTCGCGTCCGGCCATCCCTGGCCGGCCTGAGAGCTTGAAAAATTCACAAGCTCTCAGCGCTGCGCCATGGCCTCTTGCGCTTTCTGCTGATAGCGCTGCGCCGCCGGGCGGCTCATGCAGCGGCCGATCCAGGCGCCGACGTGGGCGAACGGCGAGAAGTCGTACTGCAGCAGCGCCGCCAGACCCAGCACCGAGCACACGTTGAGGTCGGCCACGGTGAACGTGTCGCCCAGCAGGTAGGCGCGCGCGGCCAGGTGGTCGTTCAGCACCTGCATCGGCTTGCGAAGCGCCGCCTTGGCCTCGTCGATGGCCGCCGGGCTGCGCTGCGCCTCGGGCAGGAACATCATGTGCATGAGCAT
>NZ_JAQVGQ010000006.1:0-7064 GCF_028696615.1 Immundisolibacter sp.
TGCTGGACACGCGCGGGCTGGGGTGGGGCGGTCAGTATACTGATGGGCGTTCACGCCCCCGCAGCGCGCTGGCGCCGCCAGCGCCGATCGCCACGGAATCCCATGCTGTACCGCCACCTGGCCGACAGCGCCCAGCACCGGCGCGAGTACCTCGGCATCATCCCGCACAGCGCCGCGCTGGGGCTGGAAATCACCCTTGCCGACCTCAACCGCTGCGTGCTGCGCCTGCCGTTTCGGGCCGAGCTGGCCGACGCCGGCCACGGCGGGCTCGCCAACGGCGCCGTGTCGGCGTTGCTCGACAACGCCGGCGGGGTGGCGGTGTTCTGCGCGCTCGATGCGCCGGCCGACTACTCCACGCTGAGCCTGCGGGTCGAGTTCATCGCGCCGCCGGCCAGCGGCGCCGACGTGTACGCGCGCGTCGAGTGCGTGCGCCTAGAGGGACGGCAGGCACACATCCGCGGCGTGGCGGACTGCGGCTCGGCGGATCGTCCAGGCGCGCCGTTCGCCACCGTGAGCGGCGTGTTCTTCATCAAGCCGGACAGCCGACCGCTGCGCGACTTCGGGGCGCTCGGCAATGTCTGACCGCGACCCACTGCTCGGCGCCGTGCCCTACGCCGCCTACCTTGACCTGCAGATCAACGACGCCGGCGAGCTGTGGCTGCCGTTTCGGGACGACCTGATCGGCAATTTCCACATCGGCGCCCTGCACGGTGGCGTGGTGGCGGCGGCGCTGGAATGCGCCGTGCTGGTGTGGCTGCGCCGGCAGGGCCACGCGGCGCCGCGCACCATCGACTTCACCATCGACTACCTGCGCCCGGCCCTGTCGCGCGACCTGCACCTCACCGCCACGCCGGTGCGCATCGGCCGGGCGGTGGCCACCGTGCGCGTGGACGCCTGGCAGGTGGATCGGCGCCGCCCGGTGGCGGCGGGGCATGGGAATTTCGGGCTGGGCGGGCCCCGATCATGACGGGCCTGCGCGCGGTGATCTTCGACTTCGACGGCGTCGTTGCCGAGCGCGGCTTTCGCGGCGCGTTGAAGGCGCTGGCAGAACGCTGCGGGCTCGACTATCCGCCACTGCCGGGCCTCGCCATGCAGGCGCTGATCGATAGCGGATACGTGACCGGCCGCGGCAGCGAGGCGGACTGGTGGCGCCGTCTGGAGGCGACGCTCGGGCCGCTTGGCGATTGCGCCAGGTTCCGCGCCGACGTGTTGGCGCTGTCGGTGGTGCGGCCGTGGCAACTGGCGCTCGCCGCCGAGCTTGCGGGCGCGGGTTACGCGACGGCGGTGCTTTCCGACCACACCGACTGGCTCGACCAGATCGAAACCCGCCAGCCCTTTGCGCACGCCTTCGGGCGGGTGTTCAACAGCTATTACCTTGGTGCCTGCAAGCGCGAGGCGACGGCCTTCACGGCGGTGGCGGACGCGCTCGGCGTGCCGCCCGAGCAGGCCGTGTTCATCGACGACAACCCGGACAACGTGGCGCGCGCCGCGGTGCTTCGCATGACCGGCATCGTCTACCGTGAGCGGACGGCATTTTTGCGCGATCTGGGCGCGGCGCTTCGCCGGCCGGTCGGGGCGGTGGCCTGAGAGCCCGTGAATTTTTCAAGCGCTCAGGCCGGCCAGGGATGGCCGGACGCGAATCGAGCCCGCAAGGGCTCGATTCGCGGGAGCCCGTCCGGGCGTGTACCGGACGGGCGACGCAAGAAATGCGCAGGACGCGCATTTCTTCACAAACGCTGAGCTCGATCGAGCGCGGCCAGTTCCTGCGCCGTGGCGGCGCGCCACTGCCCGGGTTGCAGATCGCCCAGTCGCAGTGGGCCGATCGCCACGCGGATCAGGCGCAGCGTCGGGTGGCCGACCGCCGCCGTCATGCGCCGCACCTGGCGGTTGCGGCCCTCGGTGAGGGTGAGCTCGATCCACGCGGTCGGGATCAGCCGGCGCTCGCGGATCGGCGGCAGGCGCGGCCACAGCCAGGCGGGTTCCGGCACCGCGCGCGCCTGCGCCGGGCGGGTGGGGCCGTCGTGCAGCAACACGCCGCGGCGCAGCGCCTCGAGCGCGGCCGCGTCGGGTATGCCTTCCGCCTGGGCGAGGTAGGTTTTGGGCAGCTTGAAGGCGGGGTCGGCGATGCGCTGCTGCAGACGCCCGTCGCCGGTCAGCAGCAGCAGGCCCTCGGAGTCGCGGTCCAGACGCCCGGCCGGATACAGGTCAGGCAACGGTAGCAGGTTGGCCAGCGTCGGCCGGCCGGCCGCGTCGGTGAACTGGCACAGCACGTCGTAGGGTTTGTTCAGCAGCACCAGGCGCGGCGCGGCCGCAGGAGTGGACGAATGCGACATGGTCTATGGGCACTGGCGCTGGCGGCGCCTTGGGCAATGGGTGTGGCGCAGGCCGCGCCGCTGCGCAGCACGCTGGCTGATCAAAACGCGCTCGCCGTCACCGTGTACGACGGCGACCTCGCGCTGGTGAAGGATACGCGCGAGCTGCCGCTGCCGGCTGGCGAGAGCGTGCTCGAACTGGGCGACGTGAGCGCGCAGATTCGGCCGGAAACCGCCCTGCTGCGCGCGGCCAGAGGCAGGCCGATCGCGCTGCTGGAGCAGACCTTCGACGTCGACCTGCTGACGCCGGCCAAGCTGCTCGAAAAACACGTCGGTCGCCAGGTGCGCGTGGTGCGCACCCATCCCACCACCGGCGCCGACAGCGCCGAGACCGCCACCGTGCTGGCCGCGGGCGAGGGCGTGGTGCTCAAGATCGGCGACCGCATCGAAACCGGCCTGCCGGGGCGGCTGGTGTTCGACGCCGTGCCGGACAACCTGCGCGACCGGCCGACGCTGGCGGTGATGGTGAGCGCCGACGGCGCCGGTCCGCGCGAGCTGGAGCTGTCCTACCTCACCGGCGGCCTTGCCTGGCAGGCCGATTACGTGGCGCAGCTCGCGGCGAGCGAGAAGGCGCTGGCGCTGTCCGGCTGGGTCACGCTCACCAACCGCAGCGGCACGGCCTACCGCAACGCCCGTGTGCAACTGGTGGCCGGCGACGTGCACCGCGTGCAGCCGATCATGCAGCGCCGTGAGGTGGCGCAGGCGCTGATGGCCAAAGCCGACGCCGGCGCCATGCGCGAGCAAGGGCTGCTCGACTACCACCTCTACACGCTCGGCCGGCCGATCACGCTGGCCGACCAGCAGACCAAGCAGGTGGCGCTGCTGGCGGCGCCCGCCGTGCAGGTGCAAAAGGAATATCGCCTTCGCGGCGCCGACCATTACTACTCGAGCCGGTCCGGTGAGGTGGACGTGCCGCAGAAGGTGGCCGTGTTGTTGCATGTCGACAACCGCAAATCGGCCGGACTCGGGCTGCCGCTGCCGGCCGGCGTGGTGCGCGTCTACCAGCGCGATGCGCTCGGCGGCGCGCAGTTCGTCGGCGAGGACCGCATCGACCACACGCCCGAGAACGAGACCGCGGAACTCGAGCTCGGCGATGCCTTCGACGTGACCGCCCGGCGCACGCAGACCGACTTCAAGGTGCTGAGCACCGAAAAAGACCAGCGCCCGCAGTTCGAAAGCGCCTATCGCATCGCACTCAAAAACGCCCGCAAGACGCCGGTCACCGTCACCGTGGACGAGCCCATCGCCGGCGACTGGGACGTGCTCGACAGCTCGCAGCCGCACGAGAGGGCCGCCGCCAACACCGCGCGCTGGCTGGTGACGGTGCCGGCCGGTGGCGGTCAAACGCTTACGTACCGGGTACGGGTGACAATGTGACCGGTCGTTTTATTGGAGATAACTTCTGATGTTCCGTTCCATGCTGTTTGCCGTCGCGGCCTTGCTGGCGGCGCCCGCCTTTGCCGACCTGACCGCCGTGTATGCCCTGGCGGGCGGCGAGCAACTGCGCGTCGAGTACCGCGACGCGGCCAATTTCCGCATCGGCACCGACGCCGAGAACTACCAGTTGATGGTGAACGGGCACCTGTACGCCGTGGCCCAGGGGCAGGTGATCGACGTGCAAAAGGTGTCGCGGCAGATTCGCGCCGTCGGCGCCGACACCTTCCTGGCCGGGTTGCTCGGTGACGCCACCTCGGACGTGCCGACCGATGTGTCGGTGCGCCCACTCGGCCGGCGCGAAACCATCGCCGGCTACACCGGCGAGGTGTACGAGGCGGTGGCGCGCACCTCGAACGGCGAACAGCGCGCCGAAGTCGTCGTCGCCGACGACGCGGACCTGAAGGCCGTGCAGGACGCCCTGATGAAGGTGGCCAAGGACGCCGTGGCCGCGGTCGGCGCCGAGTCGAGCGCCTACGCGCGCCCGCTGCAGCAGGTCGAGCAACTGCGACTCGGCGGCGTGCTGCGCTACGGCGAGGACCTGCGTCTGGTGTCGCTGCAGCGCGCGCCGATCGCCGCCGGGCGCATCGCGCTGCCGTAGCGCGCCGGTCAGGTCGCCTGCGACAGCCGGATCGGAATCCGTCGCGCGCCGAAGTGGCCGGGCTCGGGCTCGAACACGCCCGGAATGACCGTGCCGCAGTCGCGGCAGGCGCCGTGCGCGTCGAGCCCCCAGTGGCCGATGCGATAGCCGTCACGCTCGATCAGCAGCGCGCCGCAGCCGGGGCACCAGGTGCTGTTGCCGGCCGGGTCGTAGACGTTGCCGGTGTAGGCGAAGCGCACGCCGTTTTTGAGGGCGATCTCGCGGGCGCGGATCAGCGTGTCGGACGGCGTCGGCGGCTTGTCGGTGAGCTTCCAGTCCGGGTGAAACGCCGTGAAATGCATCGGCACGTCCGGACCGAGGTTGGCGACCACCCAATTGGTCATGGCGTCGATTTCTTCGGGTGAATCGTTCTCGCCCGGAATCAGCAGCGTGGTCAGCTCGAGCCAGGTGCGCGTGTGGCGCTTGATGTAGACCAGCGTGTCCAACACCGGCTGCAGGTGGCCGCCGCAAACCTTGTCGTAGAAGCGCTCGGAAAACGCCTTCAGGTCCACGTTGGCGGCGTCCATGTGCTGGAAGAATTCCTCCCGCGCCGCCTCGCCGATGTAGCCGGCCGTCACCGCCACGGTGCGGATGCCGACCCTGTGGCAGGCGCGGGCGGTATCCACCGCGTATTCCAGAAAGATCACCGGGTCGTTGTAGGTGAAGGCGATGCTGCGGCAGCCGGTGCGCTGCGCCGCGCGTGCCAAGTCCTCGGGCATGGCGCGGTCCTGCAGGGTGTCCATCTGCCGGGATTTCGACATGTCCCAGTTCTGGCAGAACTTGCAGGCGAGGTTGCAGCCGGCGGTGCCGAACGACAGCACCGGCGTGCCGGGCAGGAAGTGGTTCAGCGGCTTTTTCTCGATGGGATCGATGCAAAAGCCGCTCGAGCGGCCGTAGCTGTAGAGCTTCATCTCGTCGGCCTCGCGGCCGCGCACGTAGCACAGGCCGCGCTGGCCTTCGCGCAGGCGGCAGGCGCGCGGGCACAGGTCGCACTCGATGCGGCCGTCGGCCAGGCGGTGCCAGTAGCGCCCGCTGACCACGGTGTCGGGGGTGGCGTTTTCGGTCATGCCATGGGTCTCGGTAATGGGTGGCCCCTGATATTGATAACAGCGGCCAGGATGACCATTTAGATGCCATCGGTGCCGGCGAATTCAACTCCGGCGCAGTTTTGGAGAACGCACATGACCCAACCCACGCTCAGGCCGCCGGCACTGGCCGGGCTGTTCTATCCGGCGGCGCCGGAGCCCTTGGCGCGCACGGCCGCCGGACTGCTGGCGCGCGCCGACGCGGCCGGACCGCCGGCGCGTCACCTGATCGTGCCGCACGCCGGCTGGGTTTACAGCGGCGAGGTGGCGGCGGCCGCCTATCGCCGCATCCCGCAGGGCGTCCGGCGTGTGTTGCTGCTGGGGCCGGTGCACCGGGTGTGGACGCCCGGCATGGCCGTGCCCTCGGTGGATGCCTTTGAGACCCCCCTCGGCGACATCCCGCTCGACCGGGACGCGCTGGCCGCGCTCGCCCGGCTGCCGGGCGTCGTGGTGGATGACCGCCCACACCGCGACGAGCACGCCATTGAGGTGCACCTGCCGTTCCTGCAGGTGGCGCTTGGCGAGTTCACGCTGATTCCGGTGCTGGTCGGTGGTGCGCCGGCCACGGCGGTGGCCGACGTGATCGCCGCCTGCGACGACGGCCAAACGCTGGTGCTGGTCAGCTCCGACCTGTCGCACTTTCACGACTACGCCACCGCCAAGCGCCTGGATGCCCGCACCGCGCAGCGCATCGTCGCGCTCGAAAGCGATCTGACCGGCGAGGAGGCCTGCGGTGCGGCCGCCATCAACGGCCTCGATCTTTACGCCCGCAGCCGCCGCCTGGCCGCCGAGCTGCTGGACCTGCGCAATTCCGGCGATACCGCCGGCCCGCGCGACCGCGTGGTGGGCTACGGCAGCTTCGCGCTGCGGCAGGCGGCCTGAGGGAGGCGATTTCGATGAACGCAACGACGGTATTGCAGCAGACGATCCCAGCCGCGGGTGATCGTGAGGTACGCGACACGCTGCTCGATCTGGCGCGCCGGTCGATCGCCCACGGTCTTCGTCACGGCCGACCGCTGCCGCCGCCGCTAGCCGGGCAGGCGCCGTTCCTGGCCGAGCACCGCGCCAGCTTCGTGACGCTCACCCGTCACGGTCAGCTGCGCGGCTGCATCGGCCGGCTCGAGGCCGTCCGCCCGCTGGGCGCGGACGTGGCCGACAACGCCTTCGCGGCGGCGTTCCGCGACCCGCGCTTCGCGCCGCTCGGGCACGAGGAGTTCGGCCAGCTGCGCCTGACGGTGGCGGTGCTGACGCCGCCCGAGCCATTGCCGGTGCGCGACGAGATCGAGCTGCTGGCCCGCCTCGAGCCGGGCGAGCACGGCCTGATCCTGGAACTGGGCGCCCACCGCGCCACCTTCCTGCCCAAGGTATGGGAGCAGCTGCCCGAGCCGGCCGAGTTCCTCGCCCACCTCAAGCGCAAGGCGGGCCTGCCGGCCGATTACTGGAACGAGGCGATGCGTTTTTCGGTGTACCGATCGATCGACTACAGCGAGGACGGCGACTGAGAGCGTGTGAATTTTTCAAGCTCCGAGGCCG